>JAGDAL010000249.1 GCA_017959525.1 Lachnospiraceae bacterium
CCAGTAAGCCTTACCATCCGGCTCGGACTCACGGTCGAAGAATGTCTTATACAGGATCTCGACGAATTCATCATCCGTCAGACCACGGCCTAAGAACTCCGGCGCATCCAGCAGGAAGAATCTTGCGCAGTCCGCACCTGTGAAGCCCTTATTCACTACCTGATCTACCCAGAATGCTTTTCCCTCAGGCTCGGAAGCACGGCCGAGAGCAACCGTATACAGACGCTCTACGAAGTCCTCGAACGACGGATCCTTTACGGGTTCCGGAATCTTTTCAAAGATCGCCTTGATCTCCACATTCTCTGTACCGATAACGAAAGAATTATTGGTAATGGTCACGCCACCGGCAACAACCTGCCACTCCTTGAACTGATAGCCTTCGTTCGGTGTCGCGGTCAGTGTGATCGTATCGCCTACAATACCGGTTGCCGCTGACGCAGACGCTGTACCATTTCCATCTGTTGTAACGGTAATCGTTCTCGGAATCGCTTCAAAGATCGCTTTGATCTCCACATCCGCGTCCGCAATCACGAACTTATTGTTTTCAACCGTGACATTACCGGAGATGACCTGCCACTCCTTGAACTGATAACCCGGATTCGGATTAGCTGTAAGGGTTACTTCCGTTCCCTCTTTACCCGAAGCAACAGAGGAAGATGCAGTACCATTACCATCCGTCGTGACTGTCACATTATAAATAGGTGCTTCAATGATAAACTTGTCGCCTTCGTCAAAATTGATACTACAATCATACGTGTCATCGCCAACCTTAACAGAATAATCATAGTCCCAATACACATATGTTTCGCCATTTTTATCATATGTCCAATCTTTGTTCTTGGCTGTAGCATTCAGCACGGTTTCAATGAGCATCGGACATGCATAGATATTAAAATCCGTGAACGGATTATTATCGGCGCCAAGTTCCATTAACATAGGATGATTACCAAGTCTCAGTCTTGAAATGTTATTGTTATAGCAATACATCATTTGGAGAGACGGGCATCCCGAAACATCAAGATCCTCAAGTTGATTAAAAGTACAATCAAGCACGAGGAGATTGGGGTGTTTACCCATATCAAGAACAGTCAGCGCGCAATCACTACATTTCACGTCCACAAGACTAGAAGCACCACTTAGATTCAGTCTTGTTAAGTTTGGGTTCTCTTCGCAGCTCAGTTCTTGAAGATTCAGATTGCTGCTGACATCCAATTCTGTAATGGCCGTATTACTACAATCCAATCTCTCCAGATCTATTGCTCCGCTAACATTTAGTTTAGAAAGAGATGTATTATTAAAACATTTTAGATACGTAAGATTCGGATTGTGACTCAAATCAAGTTCGGTAAGTGCACAATTATAGCATGTCAAATACGCAAGACTCGTTGCACCGCTCACATTCAAAGTTGTCAGAGATGTACAACTGGTGCAATCTACATCGGTCAGATTCGGATTGTGACTCAAATCAAGTTCGGTCAAGTTAGAGTTTAAACTGCAGTCGAGTTCTTCCAACGCTGTAAAATACTCGATCCCTTTTAAAGTCTTAACGTTCGTATAATAGTACTCAATTTTCTTCACATTCGCGATTTCATCCGAAGTCAATACACCTTTTGGATCAGCCGTATCAATCGTTTCCTTGACATACCATCTGAAATCCGCATCCGGAAAATTCGTTTCATTGATCTCGATCTGAACATCTTCAATCACCGCCGGCTCTCCCTCATGTTCGATCACCGCCACCGGATCTTCCTCATTCGCAAGAACTCTACCACCCGCAAATGACGGAATTGCAGGAATCATACACGTCGCCAGCAAAACTGCGACAGCCTCTTTCATCTTTTTCATAGTTTCTTCCTCCGTATAAATAACTTGTCACGGCGCTCTCCCTGCGCCAATCATCCTCAAATTATTCTAACATTACCACATATAGTACCACATAAATACCTGCCAAAGAAACACCCCCGCCTCCGCGTACCGCGCATGCAAGAGTTTTTGCAAAAACAAAACACGGGAAACAACCATCTCGGTCATTTCCCGTGTGAAAAGCTCTGCTTTATGTTAGAAATCTGCGCCGCTTAGATCTCGCCTCTTTCGATACCGTACTTATTACAGATCTCCTGGAACTCAGGGCAGGTTGCGAAAGCCCTCATGACGTCTGTTCTCGCAGAACCGCCGTTAAGAAGTCCTACCCAGTAAGTAAATCCGTCAGTTTCCGGTTC
>JAGDAL010000250.1 GCA_017959525.1 Lachnospiraceae bacterium
CGGAATCACGGGTGCACTCGGAGCAATCTGGGTTACCATGGATACGGTAGAAACCACAGGTGAAACCGGCGCTACGGAAGGTGTAGGAACCGGAGTCGGTGTGGAGTACGGATCCAGAAGACAAATCCCGATCAACTCGCTGCTCTCGTCATACTCGAGGCGGAGAAGATTCTGTCGCTCCCAATACTCTAAGGCACGCTTGATATCACGCTGTGTATGGTCCAACTTGTCTGCCATGGCAGAGATGGAAAAATCCATACCCTCCTGAGACAGGCAACGGAGCATGTACAGGTAAATCTTCACGTATTCCCCATTGGCGTCCTTCATGAAATTGTCAATAAACGTATTGGAAACACAAGTAACCTGCTGGGAGGTACTCGTGTGCAACATAATATCAGACATAGCTAATACTTCCCTCTCTCTAACCTAACGGAATCATAGCACAAGAATTTTGGATTGAAAAGGGGAAAATTGCCCACAAACCCAGTAAAATCAAGGGTTTGCGGGAATGTGGATAATGTGGATAAATTGGGAAAAAGCCGAAAAAAGGGCAAAAGAAATCCACACTCAAAATGGAATAAATCAACCCTTTCGAGTGTGGATAATGTGGATAACTTTTACTTTAACAGGTTTTCGCCAATAGTATAGACGTTTCCGGCACCCATAGTTATCAACAGGTCACCGTTCATAGAATTTTTTCGTAAATAATCTTCAATCTCCTCAAAGGAGGCGAAATACTCACATGGGGTACCTAATTCTTGGATCTTCGCCTGCAGGTCGCGAGAGCTGATATTATAGATATCTTTCTCACGTGCTGCATAGATATCTGCAAGAACCACAAGGTCTGCGCGGGATAATACCTTGGCAAAGTCGTCTAAAAACGCCAATGTACGGGTATAGGTGTGCGGCTGGAAGCAAACGACCAGACGCTCGTGAGGATAATTGGACGCTGCATCCAAGGAAGCAGCAATCTCGGTCGGATGATGTGCATAATCATCGATCACGGTTGCACCGTTGAAGGTTCCCTTGTACTCGAAACGACGACCGGCACCACCGAAATCTGCAAGTCCTGCCTGAATCTGTTCATATGGAAGATTCATAGCGCGGGCCACGGCAATGGCTGCTAATGCATTGGTAACATTGTGCATGCCCGGAACGTGAAGAGTAATCTTCGGAAGGGCAGTGCCACGGAAAATCGGAGTGAAGGTTGCGCATCCCAACTCATCGTAGGTCACTCCCTGTGGGAAGTAATCGTTGGAGTTCAGATGGCCGAAGGTAATGACTTCGCAATCTAAGCCTTCGGTGATGGTCTTCACTTCCGGAATCTCACCGTTAATAATGAGGGCACCGTCGCTGGCGGTATTACCGGCGAACTGGTGGAAGCTGTCGCGAATATCGTCGATGTCCTTGAAGAAGTCTAAATGCTCTGCCTCCACATTGAGGATCACGCTGTACTTCGGGAAGAAGGACAGGAAGCTGTTGGTGTACTCGCAAGCTTCGGTTAAGAATAAATCAGAATCACCCACATGGATGTTACTGTTGATTGCCTTCAAAAAACCACCGATGGAGATGGTCGGATCGTCCTGGCCGCGCAGGAGAATCTGGCTGATCATGGAAGTGGTTGTGGTCTTACCATGGGTTCCCGCAACAGCAATGGAACGCGCATACTGTGCCATAATCTGGCCAAGCAGGTCTGCTCTTGTTAACATCGGAAGATGCTTGGTCACAGCGGCCTTGAACTCCGGATTGTCCGGATGAATGGCCGCGGTATAAATCACCACATCAACGTCGTCTGTGATGTTCTCGGCTGCCTGTGGGTATGCGATGCGCATGCCCTTCGCGCTCAGTGCGCGAGTCAAGTCGCTTTCTTTACTGTCGGAGCCGGATATTGTGAATTTCCAATCTAGTAAGATTTCGGCGAGTCCGCTCATACTGATTCCGCCAATACCGATGAAATGTACGTGCATTGGCTTGGAAAAATCGATCTTATACATAAGAATTCCTTTCTACCTCTAAAAAAGAGTCTTTACTTATTATAGTCGCGTTTATAATTTTTGCAATTGTTTCCTAATTTTTCCTGCGAAACAACACAGGGTGGGGAGGAAAATAGGAGACACCCCGAGCAGATGTAGTGTAGTATTCTAGACACTTGGCCAATATGTAGTAAAAGTTATACAAAATGCAGAAAAAATGTGGAATTTCGGGATAAATGTTGAATAAATTTCTGACAATATGCTATACTAAATTTACCGTAACCCATGATTTTTAGGGGGAAACTACAGGGAAGAGAAGACGCGAGGTGACTAGAGTATGGTGAAGAAAGAAATGATTGCTATGCTATTAGCAGGTGGTCAAGGCAGCAGATTAGGAGTGCTGACTTCGGATGTAGCGAAGCCGGCCGTCGCCTTCGGTGGTAAGTATCGTATCATCGACTTTCCACTGAGCAACTGTATCAATTCCGGCATTGATACGGTTGGTGTATTAACGCAGTATCAACCTTTGGTCTTAAATACCCACATCGGAATCGGTATACCGTGGGATTTGGACCGCAACAACGGGGGAGTTTCGGTATTACCGCCGTATGAAAAGAGTGACAACAGTGAGTGGTACTCCGGTACGGCAAATGCGATTTATCAGAATCTCCGATTCATGGAGAATTACAATCCCGATTATGTATTAATTTTATCCGGTGATCACATCTACAAGATGGATTATGAAGCAATGTTGGATTTCCATAAGGCCAACAATGCGGATGTAACCATTGCAGCATTGCCTGTTCCAATGGAAGAGGCCAGCCGATTCGGTGTGGTTGTTACCGATGATGAGAATCGTATTACGGAGTTCGAGGAGAAGCCTCCGAAGCCAAAGAGTAACCTGGCTTCCATGGGTATTTACATTTTCAGTTGGCCGGTACTTCGGGATGCGCTCATTACTTTGAAGGATAAGAGCAATCTGGATTTTGGTAAGCATGTCATTCCGTATTTACATGAGAATGATAAGCGAATTTTTGCTTATGAGTTTAATGCATACTGGAAGGATGTAGGAACACTTGGTTCTTATTGGGAAGCCAATATGGAGCTGATTGATCTGATCCCGGAGTTCAACCTCTATGAGGAGTTCTGGAAGATCTACACCAGCCAGGATATGATTGAGCCACAGTATATCGGCAACAATGCCAAGGTCAGCAAGGCCATTGTTGGTGCCGGAGACCGTATCGAGGGAGAAGTTGTAAATTCCGTACTCGGTGCCGGTGTTGTGGTAGAAGAAGGCGCAGTGGTGAAGGATTCTATCATTATGAAGAGTACCACCATTCGCAAGAATGCATTCGTAGACAAAGCGATTATCGCAGAGAACTGCGAAGTCGGTGAAGGCGCACAGATTGGTGTGGGTGAAGAGGCAGAGAGCAAGCTCAACGCTAGCATCTACTCCTTCGGCCTGGCAACCATCGGTGACGGATCTGTGATTCCGGCCGGAGTAACTGTCGGTAAGAATACCGCAATCCGAGGCGTAACAACCTTGGAAGACTATCCAAACAAAGAGCTTGAAAGTGGCGGCTATATTATTAAGGCAGGTGAAGAAGCATGAAGGCATTAGGAATCATTTTAGCGGGCGGTAATTCGAGCCGCATGAAAAACCTGACGGACAAAAGAGCGATTTCCGCTATGCCGGTAGGATGTAGTTATCGAAGCATTGATTTTACATTAAGTAATATGACGAATTCGCATATACAGACCGTTGCAGTACTAAGCCAGTATAATGCGAGATCCTTGAATGAACATCTGAATTCTTCCAAGTGGTGGAACTTCGGACGTAAGCAAGGTGGATTGTTCCTGTTCACACCAACCGTTACGGCAGATAACAGCTGGTGGTATAGAGGAACCGCCGATGCCATGTGGCAGAACATCGATTTCTTGAAGCGCAGACATGAGCCATATGTAGTCATTGCCAGCGGTGATTGTGTATACAAGATGGATTTCAATCCGGTCCTAGAGTATCACATCAGCAAACAGGCCGACATTACATTGGTATGTGCCAAGGCTCCGGAAGGCGATGACTTGACCCGTTACGGTACGGTGAAGTTGGACGAGGACGGATTGCTCTTAGACTTCGAAGAGAAGCCGATGGTAGCACATTCCAACATTGTATCCACCGGCGTCTACATCATTCGACGTCGTAAGCTGATTGAGTTGTTAGAGCAGTGCAATCAGGAAGGCCGCTAAAATTTCGTAACGGACATTCTGGTACGCTATAAAGTTATGAATAAGATCTACGGTTATATGATCGACACCTACTGGAGCAACATCGCGACCGTGGAGGCATACTACAACACC
>JAGDAL010000251.1 GCA_017959525.1 Lachnospiraceae bacterium
ACAATGAAAAAAATTATGCTTGCGTCCATGGTTGCTGCCGTGGCACTTCTCGCCGGTTGTGAAATCGTGGTTGAGGAGCCGTCCTGCGAAGCCTCTAGATCCTATGATGGCACTCGTACCAAGTGCATTACCGCTGCGAGCTCGACCTTTATCCATCAAAAGTGTAATGAATTCTACAATGAAAAATACGATACCTATGAGGACTTTGGCTGCGTTGGTGGCGAAAAGAAAATTTGCACCGGTTATGATGATTACACCAACACGTCCTTTACGGTTTACTTCTACACCAATGCCTCTCTTGATTACGATTGCAACGAACTTCTCTATGGTCACGGTTATGATGATTATGGTGATGAAATCTACCTGAAGAACGTGAGCGCAGCCACGAAGTAATCGAACCTGAAAGGTGAATGATATGAAAAAATTCGTTCTTGCTTCCGTTTTTGTCGCTGCGGCGCTCTTTACGGCCTGCGGAGAGGATTCTTCTAGTACGGCTCCGACCGTAAAGAAGTATTCTTGCGACATCAACATTGATGCGGGTATTATTGCCTTGCGTACGTGCGTTGAAGCGGAAGACCAGGTCAAGGTCAATTCTATCTGCGATGGAGTGAACGCTCTGTTCTCCGACGCGGGAAAGGCTGGATCGGAATGCCCCGGCAAATCGGTCAAGAAATGTGATGGCGAAAAGGATGGTATATCCTATACCGCATATTTCTATGATGAGAGTTTGGCGGAACAGTCTTGTGACGACCTTGCCGCCCAGGCTTCGACTTTTGGTTTCTAATCAATACCTTGAAGACGAAAAATTTGACCCGGCTCTGCCGGGTCTTTTTGTATGAACCGAAAAACCACCAGCTAGGTGGTGGTTCTTTTTTTTACGCTTTTCGAATTACTTCAAAATCACGTTCTTTGCACTGAATTTGCCGTTTTGCTTTACGGCCACGACATACCGGCCGTTGGGCACAGCGCCAGAATTCCAATTCACCATATGGATTCCCGGCTGCATGTTGTCCTGGGAAACGGTCGCGACCACATCGCCGCGGATGTTCATGATAGAAATGACAACCTTCCCGGCAGACTTGAGTTCAACGGTAACAGCGGAGTGATCAAATCCCTTGATTTCCGGAGTAAGGATCGATCCGGCTGCAACAGGAGCGATTTCGCCAACTGCCGGAGCGGCAACAATGGCTTCAGCACTCTTGGAGAGGGCCTTGCCATTCCAGTGAATATAGCGGAAGTAGGTATCTTCCTTCTTTTCATACATGATGTTAAAAAAAGAACGAGAGCTACCTAAACTAACATTCCAAGCATTTTTATTATGCTCTTCTTTACAATCGTAATGACTCATATCTACTGTATTGTTTTCAAATACTAGCAATCCATCATTATCTGTAACAGGCTCTCCATTATCATCATATTTCGGGTTGAACTCTATCTGAAATTCGTCAACCCATTCTTCTTTATAACACTTTTTGTCATCCTCATCATCTACACGGAATTCGGTATAAACAATATTATTTATGTTCGGATTGTCGGCAAAGATTCCATAGCTTGCCGAGAACGGATACGCCACGCCATCAGCTCCCCCGCGCACCAAGCAATATTCCAATTTTGCGTCATCATTTATGACACTCGGCCATACCGCTGACGATCCTTTAGGAGCATTTTTATTATTCTTATTTTCCGTATCATGATAACGGGTAAACGGCTTTGATCCCAACGGACAATATCGGCTTGTCCTCAACACAACGTAATCGTAGCGGGCCCTCGGTAGTCGTCCATTGCTAGGAGTCTCAATAACGCAGTATTTAAAATCGACAAAATTGTTAGAGCGAAAGTCTATTCCCGGATGATTATCCTCGCCGCGTGTGACTCCTGAATTATTGTTATGGTCCTCCACATCGAGGGTTATGGTAAACTCTCTTTGGCAGCTAGCCTTGTTATCCACCTTTATAACGCCGACTGTAGCCCTCCATAACGAACTCATTGGCGACAATCCATTTTCAGCTCCATTCCATTTAATCGTATGGTAAACCACGTCTTTTCCATCTTCGACGATTTTCATAATTCGGTTCTTGATTGATTGATCCTTGATATCATGCCAGTCCCAACCATTTTCATTATTGCTGTCTTCATCGTCTATTTTGACCTGGTTTCGCACAATAGAGCTAGAGGACGAGGGATTGGCGAAAACACCGAATTGTTTCTTGAACGGATACTGGTATTTCGCATTTTTATCCGCAGGCACAAAACAGTATTCTAACTTGGCGTCCTTATTAATAACACTTGGCCAAACCTTGAAAGAATTCTTTGGCCTATTTATGTTATTCTTATCCTCCGTATCGTGATAACGGGCAAAAGCCATAGCTCCATTTGGGCATTTGTCGTCCAATCTCAGCACCACGTAATCATAGGGCACCTTGACGAGTTCATCGTAATCAAAGACGCAATAGAAGAAATCTACCTCTTTTTCACC
>JAGDAL010000252.1 GCA_017959525.1 Lachnospiraceae bacterium
TAAGCGTACATGCCATAGCCGCCAACACCCTGCCAGCCTAGGGTATAACCGTTGGTTGGAATTTCTTTTTGCAAGGCCTGCTCATATGCGATATCACCGGTGGTCTTATACAACTCTGCATAAGCCCAGAAGCGCTCATCAATATCGTTGGCATCCTCGTACTCTCCGGTTGCTACGTTACCCGGGTTGCGATAGCCCTTGGTGTCCCGTGCGGTTCCCTGAAGGTATGCTGATGCCTTCTTGGATGCTTCCAAGCATTTCTTGGCATAGGCCGGATCCACTTTCTCATAGACGCGGGCTGCAATGGCCATAACGCCGGCAAAATCGCCCGTAGCCGTGGTAGATACGTACATGATCACCATCTGGTCCGTCTCTTCCTGTGGCATCACTTCGCCCGGGAAGTTGTGGCAGCTCACCTTATGATAGACCGCGCCGTCATCGCGCTGCATTTTAAGGAGCCAATCCAGCTCGTACTTGCTCTCGTCTAGGACATCCGGAATACCGTTACCACTCTCCGGAATGCCTACCGCATCGTCAAATACCTTCGGATAGTTCTCATAAGCAAGCAGTAAGTCTGCTGCTGCGGTTGCTCCTGCTACCGAATAGCGTCCATAGTCACCGGCATCGTGCCAGCCTCCGGAGACATCTACTTCTAGAGAACTATTCTCATAGAGAACCGAGTTATTGACGTGACATGCCGGATGTGCCCAATCACCGGCATATTCTGCAGGCAGTTCTTCGCCACAGCGCTGGTAATAGAACATCTTTAGGGATGCTTTTAAGGCATCATCATAGACCGTCTTTGAAATCTTAAATGTTGGAGAAACAACGCTTCCGGCTTCTACATGGTAGGTACCTTCTGTGGTGACCTTCGTAAAGTCAAAGGTTGCTTCCTTCTCTCCCGTATCCGGATCATCCTTGCCGCCGTCAATCGAAGCTTCTAGGACAGACTTGCCCGTTGCTTCATCAATAAGCTTGGCGGTCTGATTCAATGCTGCCCCGCGCAGGGTGGCGGATTTATATGCTTTTGGCAGATATCCAATCTGGTCTACCGCAATCTCAGAGACCTCCTGGGTTCCGCTGCCGGCAACACGATTGGAATCGTCTGCTAAGGTTAATACGAAGTTATCGAAATAAATATGCTGCTGTTCTTCACTGACACCGGTCATTTTACCGATGTTGAAACAGAATCGCGGCGCCGGGTCGGATGTCTCATTCATGGTGAAGTAAAAGTCATAATGTGTTTTTTCCAACATCAGCGTTGGCTTCTCGGAATAGTAGGCGTGGTAGTCGCCGCCGTTAATCTGGAAGCGCATCTCCGCCGGACGCTTCACCGTAGCATAGGCATCGAAAGACAGCTGATAATCACAGCCCTCGTCCAATCCGAAGCCGTCATGATACAGCTGCACGCCATATTCCACCGTTCCCAAGTTGGAAATATTCACGTCCAACTCTCCGTCTTCCGTTACCGACAAAGCGGCCTCTCCATCCGAGCAATAGGTGAACCATTGATCGGTACCATTGGAGAAATCTCCATTTGCAAGGAGATTTGTTCCATCGTCCGATACTTCTTCGACTTCCTCCTGCTCTGTGGTCTCTTCGGTCTGCTCATCGGCCACCGGCTCATTGGTTGTTTTTCCACAACCAATCAGACCGACGGTCATGGTTATGCACAAGGACATTGCCAGCAGCGCATGTAACGTTCGTTGTCTCATATCATTACCCCCTGGTATTCATATTCTCACCCAAAATTAAGCATACCATATGAACTACAAGTAGAAGGATGTTTTCTTGCATATATGCTATAATTTGTACGAAATAGATAAGCGAACGCTTTCGCTTATGGGCTGAATAAGGGGGAACATCATGTCTATCACATCGTTTTTTCACACGATACTATCCGGTAAATTACTGATTCCAATCTTGATTATAGAACTTTTGTCCGCAGCTGCCTGCGGCATGCTGTTGGCTTATTTCTTCGCCGGCATGTCTGCAAACTGGACAAGCAATGACCTCCAATGGGACTTCGAGATCCTACGCGCCGGCGCTCTCTTAGGTGCCCTCGTTGTAGGGCCTGCCGTAAGTGCCGTGCTTCTGTTTGGTACCCGTCACTTCAAGGGCGCCTTGGTGGCACTCCTGTTTGCGGTGGTTGCCTTCCTTGTGTGCTTTCGCTGGATACCATCCATCCGGGATCTGAAGCAAGCGAAGTTGGATGCTGCTCCGGCAGAAGTCATTGCCCAGCGTGCCATCGACGGCACGGACAAGTCTAGCTACGAAGATTCCGTGAATTACGCCCTCATGGTAGGACACCACTTATCCATCTATGAAGGTACAGACACGCGATTGTCTGCAGAAAAAGAAAAGGAAGTAGCAGAACGCACCGGAGAACTTCTGATTGCAGATACTTCCCTGTCTCCAAGATATACCAGCTATGCATGGAAGACCAATTATCTCAACGGCAAGATTTATTACTACTCTTTAAATCTCTATTGCGACGACGGACACTACATCAGCTTCTATCGAATGGACAAGGAACGTTTTGAATCCCTGGGTATGGCGACACCACCGGAGACCGAGGATATCCGTTTGAATTTAGAATTCCAAAATGATTAAAAAAATCCCGACATCAAACGATGTCGGGATTTGTATTTCCTAGTAATCTTATGCCAATGCTGCAGTAATGATTGCCATGGAGTAAACCTCAAGAGCGTTACATCCACGGGAAAGATCATTGATAGAAGCATTCAATCCAAGAAGGATTGGGCCGTATGCTTCGAAGTTACCCATACGCTGAGCAATCTTGTAACCAATGTTACCAGCGTTGATGTCTGGGAAGATGAAGGTGTTTGCATGACCTGCAACCGGAGAATCCGGGCACTTGGTACGTGCTACACGAGGAGCAACGGAAGCATCGAACTGTAACTCACCATCGATTGGAAGGTTCGGATACTTTGCCTTAGCCTTAGCGGTTGCTTCACGCATCTTGTCAACGTCTTCACCCTTACCGGATCCAAGTGTAGAGTAGCTTAAGAATGCTACCTTAGGATCGATACCGAAGATCTTCGCACACTCAGCAGTCTCACCGGCAATCTCAACCAACTCATCAGCGGTAGGCTTGATGTTGATTGCGCAGTCAGCCATAGCAAGCACTTCGTTCTCACCGGTTGCAGAAGGACGAACCAGGATGAAGCAAGAAGATACGATGCTGTTACCAGGCTTGGTCTTAATCAACTGCAATGCAGGACGAACGGTATCAGCGGTAGAATAAGTAGCACCACCAAGAAGGGAATCAGCAACGCCCATCTTAACCAACATGGTTCCGAAGTAGTTGGCAGCGGACAAAGTCTTGCGTGCCTCTTCCGGAGTTACACCCTTAGACTTACGAAGCTCGCAGAACTGCTCTACCATCTCATCCATACGATCGTAGTTCGCAGGATCGATGATCTCTGCACCACGGATGTTGTAGCCTTCCTTCTCAGCTACTGCTTCAATCTCAGCAGGAGTTCCAAGAAGAATTGGATGTAAGAAGTTACCGGCTAATAAACGGGAAGCTGCCTCTAAGATACGAGGATCGTTACCCTCAGTGAAGACGATCTTCTTCGGATCCTTCTTTAACTTTTCAATCATGTCGCCAAAACCAAACATAATAAATCTCCTTTTCTATAAATCAATTTAATCATTGAACGAACCTTGGATTTCCCAAGGCTCGCTTTGTTTTGTATACAATTTTGACAATATTTATCATAGCACCCTAACATTTTTTTGCAAAGGGCAATACCACGACATTTGTGGACTAAATCAGGTACATGACTCGTTAAAAAAATAACGCCTAGAAATCAATGGATTCCTCTATTACCTTCCGTAACGTTTCCGCTGATTCTTTCAGTGCCGCCTGCTCTTTTTCATCCAACGGAATCGGAAGCAAGGTGTCTACACCGTTGGCTCCCACGATGGCCGGCATGGATAAGCAAACGCCCTCGATACCGAACTGACCGGTCATCAAGGAAGATACCGGAAGCACACTCTCCTCGTCACGAATGATGGCCTCGCAGATACGGCGAACCGCCATACCGATGCCATAGTAGGTTGCGCCCTTCTTCTCGATAATCTCGTAAGCGCTGTTCTTCACCTCATCCGCAATGCGGTTGGTCTCATAATCATGGTCAATAAATCCGCGCATCTCGCAAATCTTGTGAATCGGGATACCGGATACGTTGGCACTACTCCAGGTGGCAATCTCGCTGTCACCGTGCTCACCGATGATAAACGCATGGATGCTGCGGCTGTCTACCTGCAGATGCTCGCCCAAGAGATACTTAAATCTGGCGGAATCCAATACGGTTCCGGAACCGATGACACGGTTTGCCGGGAAGTGGCTCATCTTCAAAGCTGCATAGGTCAAGACATCTACCGGGTTTGCAACAATTAAGAGAATGCCCTGGCAATCCCGCTTGGCAATCTCCGGAATAATGGTCTTGAAGATGCCCACGTTCTTTTTGACCAGATCCAGTCGGGTCTCGCCCGGCTTCTGGGCAGCTCCCGCGGAAATAATAATAATGGCAGCATCTTCGATATCATCGTAATCACCGGCATAGATGCTCATTGGCTTGGCAAAAGGAAGGCCGTGACTGATATCCAATGCTTCGCCCTCTGCCTTCTCCATGTTGGCATCAATCAACACGATCTCGGAAAAGAGTCCGCTCTGCATCAAAGAATACACCGATGCGCTTCCTACGAATCCGCATCCAATCATTGCAACTTTTCTCATGTTTACATGTGGTTTTCTCATATGTTCCTCCTGTCATGTCCGATTACCGGTTCGTTCAATTCGGTTAACACCATTTCTATTATACCGCATGTTGACAGAAAATATTGTATTTTATCTGACTTTTATTCATTCAGGTCCTGCTGGATGGAAAGGGCCTTCTTCGGCCGGTCCGTAATGATTCCGTCCGCAATTCCGTTGAGATAATAGTGCATGGACCGCTTGTCGTTGATGGTCCAGATGTAGGTCTTCTTATTGGCCAGCTGGGATAAAATCACGGTGGACGCCGTTGCGCCCTTATCCTGCAGCACTAAGAAATCACAATCCAATGCCGCCACATTGCCATAGGAAAAATAGCACACGTAGCCGGTATCCACCGTCGGATAGGTCTGCTCCGTGTATTCCACCATGTTGTAATTCATGGAGATGATGGAGCACTCCTCCACCATGTCGTAATCCTCAATCATGCGCACCACATCCCGCACCATACGGCGGTTGGCGGATGAACCCTTCAGCTCAATAAACAGATGAATGCGCCCCTTAGAGGCCTGCAACATCTCTTCCAGGGTTGCTACCGGATAGGTCTTGCCGTCCGGGCCTAGGACACGCAAATGCTTCACCTCGTCCAAGGTCATATCCTGTGCCGTACGATTCACCCCGGCCACCCGCTGGAAGGTCCGGTCGTGATTGACGATATAATGCCCGTCTTTCGTACGCTGAATATCGATTTCACTGCCGCCGGCTCCAAGGGAAATGGCTTCTTCCAATCCGGCCAGGGTGTTCTCCCCTGCCATAATGCCGCCACCACGATGGGAAATGACGATGGCCTCTTCCTTCTCCGGGAACAAGTGGGCAAAGCGATACAATCCCGTGGTCAAAATCGCAATTAGAATGGCAAAAGAGAGAATGATCCGCGCCGTGATATGCTTCGGATACCGTCTGCTCTTCTTATAATCCCATTCAATAATTGCAGGATTGCCGGCCACCACCTCCAGGTGATGAATAATGCCATTCAACTCCAGATACAAAAACGGCACCAATACTAAGGTCGCTACCAGGACATTCCCTGCACCGATCACAAACACCAGGATATTCAAAAAACGCATGACACCGGAAGACAGATTCCACTGTCCGATGATTAACGTTGGAATTACAACAGATCCAGCAAAAATCAGCCAATAGGATCCCACATACTCGATATACTTCGGCAGGAAATATCGCAGCATCTGGCGATAGGTAATCACACCCCGCACATGAGATTTCATCTGTAAGAGCATCATATGGTAGAAGGTGATAAGAAAAATCACCACCACGATACCAAGGAAAATCAAGAGATTCCTGGTGCGCTTATAGACGAAAACACGAATGGGCGCCGGCAAATGGATTCCATTAGCAAACAGAATCGCCGCTATAATCACCGCCATAATGCCGGCTAAAAGAACCAGTCCCGCATTGCGCAGATTCAACCGGCTCTTACGGGGACGGAAAATATCCAATACTTCCGCCGCAAGTTCTAACACATTCCGATTGCTAGGGTATAAGAGTTCCCTGGTCATAATGCGGATGGCACGCAGATCTAAGAGCACCAACACCAGCATTACAAGAACGAAAAAAGACAGTGCCGGCACTCCGGAAATCGGAACGCCGAGTAGTAAACATAGCACTGCCTTGGTTGGAATCTGATATCGCATAATCGTTGGTATGAATTTTTGATATGAGTTCCGTATTCTTTTCATTAGGTAAATTGATTCTTCTCTTCTACATAATAGTAGTCGATGGTTGCCAGACGCTTCTTGATGTCTTCCTCATCGACATTGTTGCTCTTGCAAAAATCCGTTAAACTACTGTATCGGTCTCGAAGATTCATGTTGACGACGCTTAAGAGCATCGCCGGATCTAAAGGTAAATTCATAAAACTATCGGTCCTTACTACTTATGCTTCATCGATGGCTTTGCCGATATCATGACGCATATACTTGTTGGCAAAGTCAATCCATTCGGTTGCTTCGTAGGCCTTGGCACGCGCACTTACAAGATCAGCCCCCTTCGCTGTTACTCCAAGTACACGACCACCATTGGTCACAATCTCTCCTGCTTCATTCAAAGCCGTTCCTGCATGGAAACAGAAGAAATTCTCGTTGTCGAACTTCTCGAAACCGGTAATTGCGAATCCCTTCTGATAGGATACCGGATATCCCTCGGAGGCCAAAACAACACATACTGCTGCGTTATCCTCGAACTCCAGCTTCAAAGAATCCAACTTGCCGTCTACGCAAGCTTCCATTACATCTATAATATCATTTTTCATGCGAGGAAGCACTACCTGTGCCTCCGGATCACCGAAACGGGCATTGTACTCCAATACCTTCGGTCCATCCTCTGTCAGCATTAATCCAAAGAAAATAACCCCTTTGAACTCTCTACCTTCCGCAGCCATAGCGTCTACGGTCTTCTGGTAGATGTGTTCCTTACAAAATGCGTCCACTTCTGCGGTATAGAACGGGCTTGGAGAAAAGGTTCCCATACCACCGGTATTTAATCCGGTATCTCCGTCGCCGGCACGCTTGTGGTCCTGTGCAGAGCTCATAATCTGAATGCTCTTGCCGTCTACGAAAGAAAGCACGGATACTTCACGACCGGTCATGAACTCCTCAATGACCATGTGATTGCCGGCATCGCCGAACTTCTTGTCTTCCATGATTTCCTTCACGCCTGCCTTGGCCTCTTCCAAGGTGTTGCAAATCAATACACCCTTACCAAGTGCTAAGCCGTCTGCCTTCAATACGATTGGCATCTTGGCAGTCTCTAAATAAGCCAGTGCCTTCTCGGGATCATCAAAATTCTCATATGCAGCCGTTGGAATGCCGTACTTCTTCATCAAGTCTTTGGAAAAAGCCTTGCTGCCCTCTAGAATTGCAGCATTCTTACGCGGTCCGAATACCTTCAGCCCCTCAGCTTCGAAGGCATCTACAATACCGCCAACCAACGGATCGTCCATTCCCACAATGGTAAAATCCACGCTGTTTGCCTTAGCAAACGCAACTAACTTATCAAACTCCATGGCACCGATCGGCTCACAGGAAATCTTCTTGCCCTCTACCTGCATGGTTGCAATTCCTGCATTGCCCGGTGCACAGATAATCTCGTCTACACGGGAAGACTTAGCCACTGCCTGACAGATGGCATGCTCTCTTCCGCCACTACCAATTACTAATACTTTCATTTTTTTACCTTCTTTTACAATAACCTAATGTGTTCTATCGAATGTGTGCCAGACCGTCTTCCACAACCACGCGGTCGTGGGCTATTAGGTCAATGGCCTGTGGCAACAACTGCCACTCCGCCTGCTCCATCACGCGGCGCTGCAAAATCTGTGGAGTATCTCCTTCCTCCACTGCAACTGCCTTCTGTAAGATGATTGGGCCGGTGTCCGTACCTTCGTCCACGAAGTGTACCGTAGCGCCTGTTACCTTAACTCCGCGGGATAACACGCCCTCATGTACCTTCAGCCCGTAGTAGCCTGTTCCGCAAAAAGACGGAATCAGGGACGGATGAATATTGATGATGCGATTCCGATACTTCTGAATCATCTCTGTTGGAATTACAACAAGAAATCCTGCCAAAACAATCAGGTCTGCTCCGCTGGCATCCACTGCATCCAACAGTGCCTTATTGTAAGCATCCCGGTCCGGAATCTCCTTGCGGGAGACACAAACCGCCGGAATTCCTGCATTTCTCGCACGCTCTAATGCATAGGCATCCGCATTGTTAGAAATAACTGCCGTAATGGTGGTATCGGTAATCTTGTGATCTTGAATGGCGTCCATGATGGCCTGCAGATTGGTGCCGCCACCGGATACCATAACTGCAATTTTTAACATAAGTCTACGCCCTTTTCTCCGGCAACAATCTCACCTACAACGAATGGTGTATCGCCTGCTGCCTTCACTGCTTCCATGGTTGCATCCACATCTGCCGGATCAACGGCAATAACCATACCCAAACCACAGTTGAAGGTGTTATACATCATCTCTTCCGCAATATCACCGGTCTTCTGAAGAAGTGGGAAGATCGGAGGCATGTCGTAAGAATCCTTCTTGATGACTGCACGCACGCCGTCATGCAACATACGCGGAACGTTCTCATAGAATCCACCACCGGTAATGTGGCTGCATCCGTGTACACGAACGCCGGCATCCTTAATGGACTTCATGGCCTTCACGTAGATACGGGTCGGACGAATCAGGGCCTCACCCAAGGTCTCACCCAACTCGTCATAGTAGGTGTTCAAGGACTCTTCGGTCATCTCGAAAACCTTACGTACCAGGGAAAATCCGTTGGAATGTACACCGGTAGAAGCCATACCGATCAATACATCGCCCGGCTTGATCTCTTCACCGGTAATGATGTCCTTCTTGTCTGCCACACCAACTGCGAATCCTGCCAGGTCATAATCATCTTCCGGCATCAATCCCGGATGTTCTGCGGTCTCACCGCCGATTAATGCACAACCGGACTGCTTGCATCCCTCTGCCACTCCGCTAACGATGGTTGCAATCTTCTCCGGATAGTTCTTGCCACAAGCAATATAGTCTAAGAAGAATAAAGGCTCGCCGCCGGCACATGCTACGTCGTTGACGCACATTGCTACCGCATCGATACCGATGGTATCATGCTTGTCCATAAGGAATGCCAGCTTCACCTTGGTGCCGCAGCCGTCCGTACCGGACAAGAGTACCGGTTCTTCCATCTCCTTGATCTTAGCCAAGGAAAATGCACCTGAGAATCCACCCAAGCCGCCCAGGACTTCCGGACGCATGGTTCCCTTTACAAACTTCTTCATTAACTCCACTGATTCGTAGCCGGCTTCAATGTCTACGCCGGCGTTCTTGTAATCCAATCCCATGTTTTACCTTTCTTTTCTCTACGCCTCTTCGCAGGCATGACTATCTCTTCCTCAGACGCGCTTTCGCTCCTGTCCGCACGTAGCAGTACTACGCAATCAAAGATTGCTAGTGCTGACGTGCTTCTAGGGTCTTCGGAAGACACAGTCATGTCTGCTTGGGCTTAATTACAATAGTTTATAAAAACGCCTGATATCCTTCGGTCTGAAGTTTCTCGTCCTTGGCTACTACTGCGTCTTTTAACTCGGCGCTATAGTCCTTGAGCTTCTGCAATAATGTCGCATCACTGGTTGCAAGAATTTTGGCTGCCAAGATACCTGCATTCTGGCCTCCGTTGATTGCAACTGTGGCTACCGGAATTCCGGATGGCATTTGTACAATTGAGTATAGGGAATCTACGCCGCCAAGATCTGACGTCTTCATAGGGATGCCGATGACCGGCATTGGAAAAATAGCAGCACACATGCCCGGCAGATGAGCTGCCTTGCCTGCTCCTGCGATGATAACCTTATAACCTCGGGACTCCGCTCCCTTAGCATAAGTGAAGAACTCTTCCGGTTCTCTGTGTGCAGAGATGATATTCATCTCATAAGAAATTCCGAACTTGTCCAGAATCTCTGCGGCCTTGGCCATTACGGGCATATCAGAATCACTGCCCATGACGATACCTACTTGTGCCATTGTTACTCCTTCTTTTCTTTACAATATTTTATTTTCATGGTGCGAAAAAACACCAGTGAAATCATAGCATACCGCCGGACTAAGCGTCCAGCGGTTTATTTAACTCCTCACAGCCTTCCACTACGAAGCGGCCGTCCTTGATAATCGGCAATCTTCGTCCGTCGGAACATAAGACTTCGATGATCTCCAGCTCGTCGTATGGAATGGTGATATCGGTATGACAATTGAAATATGCTTTGGACTTATCCTCCTTGCGCAGGATGGAGCAAGAATTCTCCTTCGCGATGATTTCCTTGCCATTCGGATTGAAGGTATGAACCTCTTCCTCCTGGGAATAGCAGGTATCACCCACTGCAAAGTGTGGACCGGTCTTCTCCGCTATCAAGATCGGTAACTTGTCTGCAATGCCGTATTTACGGGCCATGGTGTATGCCGTGGTGTTGGTACCGATGGCAAACTCACCGATTGGCAAGGTCTCAAGCTTGTACAAAACATTATCGAAAATGTATTTTTTGTTCTCTTCCTCGGTAGCAAAGTTGGTACAGGTATAATCTGTAATCTTGCCGTCCTTGAAGTGAATCTCCAAATTCTCGTAAGAATATTCGCCTAAGTATACCTGGCTGACATGCAACACACCCTCGGTGCCTTCTAAGACCGGAGAGGTAAATACTTCACCTACCGGAATGTTTACGTCTGCCACGCAGTTCTCGAAAATGGTCTCTTTTTCCGGATCGTTCAACGGATGCAATACCACGGTAATGTCCGTCTTGTTGGATCCGCAACCTTTGACGTGAACGCGCTCGCCCTGATCAAGAAGGTCGATGATCTTCTGCTGCATATCCAGATACAGCTTGTAGTCTAAGGTGTTAATCTTGACTGTCTCTGCAAAAATCTCCTCGAACTGCTCACCGATGCATGGCAGTGGATACGCAATAATGGTAAAGCTGCGCTCCTCACCCGGAATATAGGAATAGGTAATCTGAGAAGACTCAGACATATCGTATACGTTCAGCTCGTTCTGGTCCTTGGTATACTCATACTTTTGTGGCTTGTTAATCGGATCGAACTTCGGCTCACCGAAGACTTCGATAACTGCAGGGCCGCCGTGCTTCTTAGCCTTGTCCTTATTTTTCTCGAAAGTATCCTTCAATACTTCCAAGCGACGCTCTACGAAGCGCTTGTCATAGTAGTAGCCCTTATCATCCTTGTGATCGTAATCGAACTGCTTGTTCACGGTGGTTCCGTAAACACCACGCTTGCGGCCACGACCGGTCATGCTAAGCGTTCCCTCACGATAAATGGTAGACTCTAAGCCAATCTCCTTGAAGTTCTCGATGGCCTTGCGAACCACGCGCTCCATACCGATTGGATATTCTACGTGTACGGTATGCTTCTGATGAAGTGGCTTACCGGCCACCTCGAAACCGATGCGATATCCCTCGGTATAGGTAGATGCCATGGAATCAATCTCTTCCTGTGACAGGCTGTTAATGAATGCTGCAAGCTTCCGCTCGTTGTCTGTGATATAGGTGCCGTACTGGTATAAATAGTTCGGATCCTCCAAATCACTTAACATCACGATGTTGTGGAAGAAGTCAAAGTCCTCATCCACCATAGCAATGGTACGCTCGCTGATAAAAATCTCAGAATTGTCGTGATAGAACCAATAGATGGCATCCTTCACGTCTGCGATGGCGTCACGGCTTAACTTCACATCTCCGGTCTCCGCGCAATCCTGCTCGATGCAACCATA
>JAGDAL010000253.1 GCA_017959525.1 Lachnospiraceae bacterium
TAATCGATGCAGGTATCGGTAAGGATATCTTAGGCGGATATGATTCCGGTACCTTGCAGCCGGTATTTTCCATCATTGCTAAGGGTGCCAATGAATCCGATAAGGAACGCTTCTTGGAAGTTATTCATACCACCTTGGAGCAGCAGGTGAAGGAAGGCTTGGATAAGAAGGCCTTACTGGCAGGCATAAACAGTGCACAGTTCCGTTATCGTGAAGGCGACTTCGGTAGCTTCCCGAAGGGACTGATTTATGGTTTGCAGTGTTTGGATAGTTGGATTTACAACGATGCCCAGCCATTCATGCACATGCATGCAACCGAGGTCTTAGACCGTTTACGTGATAAGGTAGAGACCGGATACTTCGAAGAATTGGTAGAGAAGTATCTGTTGAACAATTCCCATGCGTCCATTGTCGTGGTAACACCGGAGCAGGGCTTAACCTCCAAGGAGGATGAGGCACTGCGTCAGCGTCTGGCTCGTTACAAGGAGACCCTGACCAAGTGGGAGATTGAAGAAATCGTAGAAGGCACCAAGCATCTGAAGGAGTACCAGGAAACACCATCCACTCCGGAAGAGCTGGCCACCATTCCGATGCTGACCCGTGCAGACTTGAGCCGCAAGGTGCGTCCTTACTACACGGATGAGTATGAAATTGCAGACACCAAGGTACTGCATCACAACATCAATACCAACGGCATTCACTATCTGAACCTGGTATTTGATATTGGACACATCAGTGAGCAGGATTACAGCAAGTTATCCTTCTTAGTACGTATCCTTGGACTGTTGGATACCGAGCAGTATACCTATGCGGATTTTGCCAATGAGGTGAATCTCTACACCGGTGGACTCTCCGTTAGCCAGCAACTGTACAGCAAGTTAGAAGGCGGTTGGATCAATACCATCGAAGTACGAGGCAAGTTCCTCTACGATATGGCTGAGAAGGCAATTCCACTCATGGAGCAGATGGCCTTCCATACCACCTTTACCGATACCAAGCGTATCCATGAGTTATTGAATCAGGAAATCTCCCGTATGCAGCAGCGTCTTCAGTCTGCCGGCAGCGCGGTAGCAGCCCTTCGTACCAGTTCTTACTTCTCCGAAGTGGCCCTGATCAATGAGATGTTCACCGGAATCGCTTACTATGATTATCTGAAGGAGTTTGAGGAGCAGTTCGATGCTAAGGTAGACGGCTTCCGTGCGGATGCAGCCCGCCTGTTGAACGCTATTTTCCGCCAGGAGAACCTGTTGGTAAGCTCCATTGGACAGAGTGAGTCCTTAGAGCAGGTACGCACCTATCTGGCAGATATCTGTAATGAGCTCTTCGTAGGAGATTACGAGCGCACCACACCGGAGCTGGTACCGACCCGCAAGAACGAAGGCTTTATGACCGCCGGACAGGTACAGTTTGTTGCCCGTGCCGGTAACTTCAAGGAAGCCGGATACGACTATCACGGCGCCATGAAGATTTTGAAGGTCATCTTGAGCTATGATTACCTGTGGATTAACGTCCGCGTCAAGGGTGGCGCTTACGGCTGCAGCAGTGAGTTCGGCCGCCACGGCAACGTATACCTGGTATCCTATCGTGATCCGAACCTCTCTGAGACCAACGAGATCTTCGAGAAGACACCGGAGTATATTGCGAACTTCGATGCGGATGAGCGCGATATGACCAAGTACATCATCGGAACCATCAGTGGAATGGATACACCGCTGACCCCATCCCAGAACGGACTTCGTTCCTTGGGCGCTTACATGACCGGTGTTCCGATGGAATTGTTGGAAAAAGAACGGAACCAGGTCATCGATGCAACGGTAGAAGATATCCGTGCATTGGCACCGGCCGTTGAGAAAGCATTAGAGCAGAACTATATTTGTGTTGTAGGTAACGAGGATGCTATCCAGAAGAACAAGGAGCTCTTCGCAACCACCGCACCATTGATTTAGAGAAGGGAATATATGACAGAAGAATTTAAATCCGGGTTCGTTACCATTATCGGACGACCGAATGTTGGAAAATCAACATTGATGAACCACTTGATTGGACAGAAGATTGCAATCACTTCCAACAAGCCGCAGACCACCCGTAACCGTATTCAGACCGTGTATACGGACAGCGAGCGTGGACAGATTGTATTCGTGGATACCCCAGGTATTCACCATGCCAAGAATAAGCTGGGTGAATACATGGTCAAAGTGGCCAAGACTTCCATGAAGGATGTGGATGTGATTCTGTGGCTGGTGGAGCCGGATACTTCCATCGGAAGCGGTGACCAGGAAATCGCCAAGCAGTTAAGTGGCGTGGAGATTCCGATTATCTTAGTCATCAATAAGGTCGATACCGTACCTCGGGAGAAGATTCTCGAAGTCATCAATACCTATAAGGAACTCTTGGATTTTGCTGAGATTGTTCCGCTGTCCGCACTTCGTGGTCAGAACTGCGACGAACTGGTGGATTGCCTGTTTAAGTACCTGCCGGAAGGCCCGATGTTCTACGATGAGGACACGGTGACCGACCAGCCGGAACGCCAGATTGTTGCCGAGATCATTCGTGAGAAGTCTCTCCACGCATTAAGCGAAGAGGTGCCGCACGGAATCGCAGTCTCCATCGACCAGATGAAGAAGCGCAAAGGCAAGCGGCTGTATGATATCGATGCAACCATTATCTGCGAGCGGGATTCCCACAAGGGTATCATCATCGGCAAGCAGGACGCCATGCTGAAGAAAATCGGAACCAACGCACGCTTCGAGATTGAGAAGCTTTTGGATGCCAAAGTGAATTTGAAGCTTTGGGTAAAGGTAAAGAAGGATTGGCGCGATAGCGACTTTTTGATTCAGAACTTCGGATACAGAGAGGACGAATCCGAATAACAGAATAGAGGACGAACCATTGGACAACAACCTGTTGCTCCACGGCATGGTCTTATCGGCCATGCCCATCGGAGAGTATGACAAGCGCATATCGATTCTGACGAAAGAGCGGGGAAAAATCTCCGCTTTTTCTAAGGGCGCCCGTCGTCCCAACTCCAGCCTCCTTGCGGCCAGCAACCCCTTCGTCTACGGAGCCTTCGAGGTCTACCAGGGACGTAGCAGTTATACGGTACACAAGGTGGATGTGAGCAACTACTTCGATGGTTTGAAAAACGATTTGGAGGCAGTGTGGTATGCCTCCTATTTTATGGAAATGGCAGAGTATTTTGCCCAGGAAAATACGGATGAGGCCGAGCGGTTGAAGCTTCTGTATGCAACCCTTCGGGCCTTGGAGAGCAAGAAGTTCTCCAAGAACCTGATTCGGATTATCTATGAGCTTAAGACTATGGCCATCAACGGCGATTATCCCAACGTGTTCGCCTGCTTGGGATGTGGCAGCACCGAGAATCTGGACTATTTTTCCATGGAAAAGCGGGGCTGCGTCTGCATGGAGTGTCACGAGAAGGAAGGGGGCTTCCGTATCCAGACCTCCGTCTTATATGCAATGCAATTTATCATCAGTACGCCGGTGGAGAAACTCTTCACCTTCCGGCTGTCGGAGTCGGTGGAGAACCAGCTGGATTACATCGTTACCAGCTACCGCAGACGCTACATGGAGCATGAATTTAAGTCTGAGAGTTTCTTGCACATGTAGGCTATTCATTGTATAATTTATCAAGTTGTGTTTTTAGTAGAAAAGAAGGGAATTCTATGGCAGAACAAAAGGAACAGGTTCGCGGAACCCGGGAACAGGCATTGAAAAAGCGCCAGATGCAGCGCAAGAAGGCACTTCGTCGCAGAAGACGGATTCTGATTGCATCGATTATCGCCATTGCAGTTGCTGCAATTTTGCTGGTGATTCTACTGGTGCGTGGCCTGATTGGTAAGAAGATCGAGCAGACCGCACTTACCTTGGCAGAGGACGGAAGCGTAACCTTTGATGAAGTAATGGATTTTGTCAGTGATACCTACAGCAAGGCCGAGATGAAGAAATTCGTGAAGGATATGGTAGACGCTTATGATGGAGACGGCACCGTGACCTTGAACAGCGTTTCTGTGGACAAGACCAAGGCGTATGTATCCGTTACCTATGATAGCATGGCTACCTATGCGGAGTTTACCGGATATAATGCATATGCGGGAACCATCGCAGATGCGAAGGAAGACGGTTACTCCTTCGATTTGACCTTTGAAGAGGTGGCAGACGGACATATCGGTGACATTGTAACTGCAACCGATGCGGTATCCGATGAGAACCGTAACGTATTAATCCTACAGGAGAACGTGGTTGTGAACGTACCGGCTAAGGTGAAGTACATCACCACCAACGGCATCAGTGTTCATGATGCGGATACGGTAGAGATTGTTCCGGTGAACGGGAATGCAGATGCAGCAGTGGCTGCGTACATCATATATTAGTAATAAGACGGAATAGGAGAATGAAGTAGCAATGGAAAAGACAATGGACA
>JAGDAL010000254.1 GCA_017959525.1 Lachnospiraceae bacterium
CGGCATTGACCAGGTTTAAAAACTTCATCTCATTCTGGTCCGATACCTTCAGAGACAGATTCAGCTTCAACTCGTTATCGCCAATGTAGATAAACGGCCAATCTCTCGTACCGTCCTTAATGGCTCCCGCATAGCAGGCTCCCTTGGAGTAGAGGTTCTTGCCTAAGAATACGCGGCGTCCCTGGCACAGATGCTGTAAGGACACCTTCATCCAGTCATCATCGAATCCGTCACCAATGAGATAAGCTGCGGAAACATATTCTTCTCCGACGGTCTTCGTAATGATCTCATCGAAGGCCCGGTCACGATTCTCAATCAAACTTCCGTGGTTGCCCTGTTCTAAGGTTACCACCTGCGGCTTCTGGTACATATCCCGCTTCAGACGGCAATGCAAGAGATTCTTGCCGGTATAGTCATAGAGCATCACATCATGTAAGAAAATGGATGGCTCCTGGATTAAGGCGTAGTAATAGAAGCTCTCCCGATAATCGATCACCAACAACTGCTGAGAGGTCAGTCCCAAGCGGTTGGCCACCATGGTAAATAACTCTACCACCGACAAATTCAATTCGCTCACACATACCGTAAGCTTGGCTAAGTGACTGCCGGCATAGAAGTTCCCCGGCATAGACAGAAGCTTACGGATAAAAATCATAAACAGCTCACGGCTGTCATAATCCCCGCCGTCCACGAATATGCGCTTGCCGGTCAAGGCAGTCTCATACAAATCCTCCACCGCTTCCGCTTCGCCGGTCTGAATCCGATGCTTGGCTTCGTTGCCGAAGAACCACTGACCCATCCCCTTCCGCTTCGCCAGTAAGGTGGGAATCTGGTAGGCTTCGCTTCCCATAACGGTACTTATGGTCTCGGGCTCTTCCATATGCAATTGATAGTAGGAAATCAATGTATTTCGGTTACTGATATCCAGTCCGAAATAGACCCCTTCCTCACGATTGGTAAGTTCCATAAGTACGCTTCCTCTTACAACAGTGTAAACAACTGCTCCGTTGCTACATCATAGCTTTGGTATTTCTTCATGGTGGTTAAGAGTTCCTTGTCATTCTGGTAGACAAAATCACTTTGCATCCGGTTCAATAACAGGTATCTGCTCAACTCGCCATTCTCAACAATATCCTGGTAAGACAATTCATTCTTATCCAGCACTTCTTCGGATGGACCGTTCTCCCGTACGATTTCGTAGGTAATCCGCTCACCGAAGAACATCATAAACTGTCGGACGTAGATGCCGTCGTACATCTCAATCATCTCTTCGTGCTGTTCTTCCCCGTCATCCTTGCGATACCGGATAAACAGTCTGCCGCGCGGCTCTCCACGATACTCTGCGAAGACCTTGTCATACAGATGATATTTGATGACTAAGCGATCATCCATTCTTCGGAAAAATCCGAAGTAAATATTTTTCAAAATCGAATCCCGTACCAACTCATCCATCAGCTTGAACTCGTGATTCTCCAAGGACTCTGCATAGGCTAAATGCGTCATCATCGCAATGCGGCAGCAGTCATTGGTCTTCTCTCCACGACGTAACATCCGATAGATTTGCTCGAATACGTGATCCGGAACGGCCAAGTCTTCTAAGATGTATTGGTGCGCTAAGTACGTTAAGTACGCCTCCACAATCATCTTGTTATTCTTGTGCTCCAGATAGGATTCAAAAATCTGATAAGCCCGATCATCCAAGGCATCCATATACAGCATCTGGGTCAGAATCCGCTCTTCCAAAGCGGAGGTATCCAACTGACGAGCAGCTGCGAAGGTCCAAAGGGTGATCATCTCCTCCGTCGGGCCGGCAAAATGGTAATTCAGGTAGAACAAGGTCTCTTCCGTGGACAGATACTGCTTCAGTAAGGCCGCGGAAACACTGACCAAGAAGTCGTTGGTCTCGTCCAGATTCTCCTGTAATTTCTTGGTGACCAAACGAAGAATTAATTTCTTCGAAGCATTCCAAACATTGTATTCCGAGAAGATTTCATAAGCCTTCTCGTACTCATCACTTAAGACCAGAAGCTCAAACATAAAGCAAATGGTCTTCGAATCCAAATGCAGATAATCCTGCTCCTTTAGCAGATGCTCATTCAGGATGGATTCCTGTCCGTGTGCCTGCAAAAACTTAATGAAGAACGGATACATCTTGTGCTTGTAATCCAAGGAAATCCACTCCGAGTTATAGAACTCGACAATGCGATTCATATCTTCTGAGGATAGCTTGAAGTCCTCTTCAAATTCCGTTAACGCATGGACGAAGTAATGCAACGGCTCCCGGGTTAAGGAGGTAAACTTCTCCAATAACTGCGGGCCCTGAAGTAACGTCTCAACAAAGTACGCATGCTCGTCCGTAATCAGATTGTTGCCCTTCTCTTCCAGGAAAATCTGATAGTGGTCCGTATACAACGGCACATAGGCAATACGGTTAATCACCGGTACAATAATCGGCTCTGCCAATGCCTCCTCGAATACCATGACACGGGTTACATCCGGATAGATGCAGATGATCTTCTTAGTAAAAAACAACGTTGCCATGGCATCTGCCACGTCCTCATCAATCATCTTATGATCCAAGGCATCCTGATAGATAATGGCTAAGTTATCATCCATACGACCACTGCGCATCTGCTCTAGCGCGAAACGCTCCATGGTCTTCTGGTACTGGTTGTAAATGTTCTCCTGCGTCCGCTTATTGGTAATGATGTTGGCGTACAAAAATGCCTTCATCGGCGCCGGCAGGGAATTGTGATATCCAAAATACATGGCCACCGCATTCGGAAGCGGCTCAATGGAATCCTTCGGCAAGGACAACAGGAAAGCCTCAAACAATCCGGTCAGCTTAATCTCATGCTCCACACCTAAGGCGTACCAACTGTGGTAGATTTCTTCTACCTTCTGGGCAGTGATCAGGTACTTCAAAATCGCAATGAGAAGTTCCTCTTCCGGGTATTGCTGATACGTCTGTCCCACAATGGTAAAAATCCGATCCGAGAAGCCCTTCTCTTGCTCCAGCAAGTGGGTAATCTGAATCGCCAGATTACCGGTGATACCGTCATGCTTTCTCGCCCAGTTAAGAATCTTCAGGGAGAAGGCATCAAACTTCTGCATTAAAAACGGATCTTGGCAGATCAAGTCATAGGCTTCAATGTATAAGAACGGCGAATCGATTCCATCCATAACCCAACGGGAAATGGCCTGTAATTTTAACGCGCCGTTGGTAACATATTCCTTACGTAAAAAGGTTAAGAACCAGAATACACGCACATCTTCCGGACGCTCACGGAAAATCATCTCGATTTCCTTGGTCAGGCGATCCACATAGCTCTCTTCCGGCTCAATCAAGGTACATAAGTACAATAAATATGCCCATTCCGTGGACTTCTTATCCGTAATGTCTTGCTTGAGATTCTGAATCTCCCACAAGGCATCCTGCCGTTGCTTGTTGGCAATCAGGGCATGAGTCTTAATCAATCCGAAATACGGATTGCTCTGAATCCGCTCATCCAGGGTAGACATGAGTGCAATGGTCTGGTTGCACCAGTCACCGGTGGTAATTTTACGCAGGCGATAAGCCACATACAAGGATAACAGCTCGTACTCCGTCTTCTTAGAAGCAAGGCTTGGAGCCGGCTGCAATTCCTCCTCCGTCTTCATGGAGGCCACAATCTGAATGGACCGATGCTCTCCCGCTACGTCAAAATGGATCACCGCGTAGTTCTTACCGGCATGCAGTCGATTCTTGTGGATATAGTAATTCAAAGACAGATTGCTTCCCACGAAGAAATCCGCCGTAATATACGTATTCTCTAAGGTGATAAAATCCGCATCGCAAGACACCCGAATATCAATATAGCCCCAGGTATTCTTGGTGATTTCAATGGATTCCTTTTGATTCTCATCCACGCCGTAATAATACCGGGCAGATGTATCCAAGGTATAGGACACCGGGCTTTTTAAGTTACATGCAACCAAAAAAGCCTCCAAATTCCTGGAAGTCGGTGGCACACTTAAGAAACCGCGATACAATAACTGGATGTTGCCTGCCTGATGAGAAATAAAATCAGAAAAGCCCTTGGAGTAAAACAACTGCATTGCTTCATTCCAATGGCCGTTGGCCAGATTTGCAAAGTCAGACAGCTCCCGAATCTCTCCGATGGAGGACATCGGGAACTTTCGCACATAATGCACATCAAAAGGAAGGTGATACTCACATCCATTTCCGATGATATCGAAATACCCGGAAATC
>JAGDAL010000255.1 GCA_017959525.1 Lachnospiraceae bacterium
CCAATCGCTCCAGCTTATTTAAGAATTCCGTTTTGCGGTTTGGAATACCGCCGCTACCAAAACCTTCGATGACGAGCGCCTGATAGGAACCGCCGTGGAAGAAATCGCAGATATCACTGCTGATTCCGGGTACCAGCTTTAAGAGGAAGGTCTTGCCGGTAATGGAATGGCAAGGCATCTCTACACGGGCAGCCATGAGTCGGTCGATGCGCTTCTTGTACCAATGCATCTGTCCCTTACGGAAGTAGCCGATGTCCTTGCCGTATAAGGTGTGGAAGGCGGCTAATCGGTCTGCAGAGACCTTGCTGGTGTGGCAGCCCAACATGACATGGTTGGCAAAAGCAATCATGACCAGTGGGGCAGGAGCGCTGGCAGCGGCCTCGATGGCACAGGTAATGTTACGAATGGCATCGGTGCCTTCCGCGTGAATGGGCTTCTGGCTTCCGGTTAAGACTACCGGTAATGGGAAGTCCAAGAGCATATAGCTTAAGGCAGATGCTGTATAGGCCATGGTATCCGTTCCGTGGAGAATGACCACACCGTCACAGCCCGCGCTATGGGCGTGGATGGACTCCATTAAGACGTTCCAATCGCTGGGACGCATGTTACTGCTGTCAATCTGGAACGGTTCCGATATAACAAAATCATAGGATTCGGTGTAACCAAGCTCTTCTAGCATGGTGGCAGCGTGTACGGTAGGCTTCAGGCCGTCACCGGAATCGCTGCTGGCAATGGTGCCACCGGTTGTAATAAATAAAATTTTTTTCTTCATGGGAAAATACCTCACTGCGACATCATAGTGCATTGTTTCGTGGAGTGCAAGGAAAACGTTTTCGCTACAGCTGTCCAATAATGCGCATTGAGTGTAATTTGCCTATTGTCAAATGAGAATAATCTGTTAAAATTTAGTTGTTTTTTGGAGTTTTTTTTCAAGTATGAAAGTTAGTCTAGAGTAGTAGGAGTTAGTAGATGGAACTTCCATATCAGTTGTATGAAGACGTCCCTTGGAATTATGAAATTCATCCGGAGACGTTGCAGTTTGCGTTTCAGCCCATTTGGGATATTCGGAATCATTCGATTTACGGATATGAATGCTTGATGCGTCCCAATGGAAACGCGCCTATGGATTATATCAATGCCTATGAGCGGGCAGGACGGCTACAGGAAATCGAGGAGATTTCTTTTTATTACGGAGCCAAGGCATTTTTGGATGCCAAGCTGGAAGGCATGTTGTTTATGAATAGTTTTCCATCCACTTGTATGTCTTTAGAGCGGGCATTACAGGCGGAGATGATGGCGAATAATCGATTACGGGATCGCTTGGTGGTTGAGATCTTAGAGTATACCAAGCATGACGATTTTTCCTGGCAGATTAAGAAGAAGGCTTTTGAGCGTTCCGGTGCCAGACAGTTGTATGCCATTGATGATTTCGGAACCGGCGAGAATGAGGACTTAGCTTGTATTCATCGTTACAAGCCAGATATTGTGAAGATTGACCGGAAGTTCATCGCAAACATTGAGACGAATACGTACCATCAGAAGGTCATCGAGCATATGGTGGCCGGTGGTCGCAGAGATGGAATCAAGCTCTTGGCGGAAGGCGTAGAGACTGCAAGAGAGTATTACTATCTCATGTCCAAGGTGGATTATATGCAGGGCTATTTCCTGGGTAGACCAAAGATTTATAAATGATATATACAGAAGACTTTTGAATATTTATTCAAAAGTCTTTTTATTTTGCGAAAAACTTTTGTATTTTCTGACAAAAGTTGTATGATAAATATAAAGGGGGCGTTGAAAACATAGAGTCGTAAGCTGATGATACATTGGAGGAGACATCTATGAAGAAGGAACGTAAAGGGCAGTTAGTAAAAAAAGTTGTAGTACTTGCGGTTGCTTCCGCTATTCTAGTGGGATTGATTATCGGAATTGTTGGTATCGTGTCGGTGCGAAGTACGTATCTAAGCATGGTACAGGAAGAGTTGCATTCCGCAGCCGCACAAGCAGACAGTGAATTTACCTCCATGTGGGATGGACCGTGGGCCTATGAAGACGGCGTCATCACAAAGGGTGGAGAGGAAGTCTATGAAGAATACCTGACTACCATGGAAGGACTGAAGGAAGAAACCGGATTAGACTACAGCATTTTCTATCAGGATCAGCGTGTCATCACAACGCTTCGGGATGAGAAGGGCAATTATATCTTAGATGAGAAAGCCAGTGCCAGTGTTGTGGAGGAAGTAATTAAGAAAAAATCCACAGCATATCATACGGACCTTACCTTTGGCGGAGTTCCTTTCTATGGATATTATTCTCCGTTGGAGAATCCGGATGGCAGTGTGGCCGGCATGATGTTTGCCGGAAGAGAGAGCGAAGAGATTACGAGCTCCATCAATCGTGTGGTTGCTATTATGGTTGGCGTATTGGTGGCCGGTATTGTTGTGATGGTGATTCTCGGACAGATTGCAACTACCGTAGCCGGACGGTCCATGAAGGAAATTGCAGCAGTTGTAGATGTATTGGCCAGCGGTGATTTGACAGTAGAGGTTCCGCAGAAGCTCATCGATCGAAACGATGAAGTGGGAACCATTGCAGATAATGTAAAAGAACTATCGGATAAGTTGTTGAACGTACTTGGAAATGCCAAGGGGCTCTCCGGTGACGTTAGCCGTTCCGGTGATGCCTTATCCGATTCCTCCCAGAAGGCAGTGGCTGCATCTTCTCAGGTAACGGATGCAGTGGATGATATCAGTAAGGGCGCCATGAGCCAGGCGGAGAGTGTACAGGATTCCGCGGCCAATGTTTCCGGTATCGGTGAAGATATCGAGAATATTGCTACCAATGTGAATACCTTGTCCGATTATACCAAGCAGATGAAGCAGGCCTGCAATAACTCCATGGAGGCCCTAGAAACCCTGTTACAGCAGAATGCAGAGGTGGTATCCTCCATGGCGGAGATTGATAGTGCCACAAGAAATACCAACGATGCGGTACAAAATATTACCAACGCAACGCAGCTCATTACGGATATTGCATCCCAGACCAACCTGTTGGCCTTGAATGCATCCATCGAGGCAGCCAGAGCCGGAGAAGCCGGACGTGGATTCGCAGTGGTTGCAGAAGAAATCGGAGCCTTGGCGGAGCAGTCTTCCAAGACAGCAGATGAAATCAAAGAGATTGTAAATAAACTTTCTTCCGAATCCGCCCATTCCGTATCCACCATTGCTCAGTTGAATGAGGAGCTGGAAGCACAGTCCAAGCAGATTGATGATACCAAGAACGTGATGCAAACCATGGAGGAGGGCATGAATTCCGTTGCCAGCAGTACAGAAGAGATATCTAGTCGTGTAGAAGGTTTGGAAAATGCGAAGAACAATCTCTTAACGATTATCTCCGATCTGTCTGCAGTATCTGAGGAGAACGCGGCATCCACCCAGCAGACCAACGCGTCCATGCAGGAATTGAACACCACCTTTGATGTGATCAGTAAGAGCGCGGAAGAGCTGAAGGGCCTGGCAGAACAGTTGGATGAGCAGATTAGCTTCTTCAAAATTAACGCATAAAAAAGAGAAACCCCGGCCACCTTACGATGGTCGGGGTATTTTTATGCCTTCTTATAAGTCTACCTTCGGTAACTTTGCAATGGATGCAGCGATGTCTTCATCCGTTGGGATGTAGTCGCTCATCTCTCCATCGTTGAACTTCTGGTAAGCCACCAGATCGAAGTATCCGGTTCCGGTAAGACCGAAGACGATGGTCTTTTCTTCGCCGGTTTCCTTGCACTTTAATGCCTCGTCAATGGCAGCGCGAATTGCATGAGAACTCTCCGGAGCAGGAAGGATACCTTCTACCC
>JAGDAL010000256.1 GCA_017959525.1 Lachnospiraceae bacterium
AAGGTGTTGAATTGACTTTGGAACACGCTCATAAAGTTGGTGAATTCTCCTATTCGATTGGAGCCAATATGTCTTGGGTGAAGAATGAATTGCGTTCGTTGAATGGAGGTTCTGAATTGCCCGGTGACAAGGTAATGACTTCTGAAGGAATGCCTTTGAATAGTTTCTGGGGATATAAATATCTGGGTATCTTTGCTAATGATATAGACGCTCTCAATTATTTCAAGAAGAATGATCCTTCTCTGAAGCTGAGTACGGCAACCTTCAAAGGTGGAGATGCTATTTATCAGGATGTCAACCAAGACGGTAAGATTGATACAGAGGACCAAATGAATATCGGTAATCCTTTCCCGATGCTCACGTTTGGTTTGAATTTCAGCGCTGAATTTTATGGAGTGGATGTTCAACTCTTCTTCCAAGGTGTTTATGGTAACAAAATTTACAACGCCGTGCGTTTGAGAACGGAAGGAGCCGGAGACGAATGTACGTTGAGCACTTCTATGCGTAATGCATGGATAGGATACAATGCTGATCGTGAAAAAATGCTTAATGATGAAGGTTTAGGCTGGATGATGGAATGGGAAAATAGAAATGGTTCCATCCCCAATCCCGCAGGTGCTTCTGCAAATATGGCAGACAACTCGCGTTTCTTGGAAGATGGTAGTTATTTGCGTTTGAAAAACCTAACTATAGGTTATACGCTTCCTAAAAAGGTTACAGAGAAGTTCTTCTGTAAAAGATTACGTTTCTACATGACGGCTTCTAACCTCTTCACGATTACCAAGTATTCGGGTTACGATCCCGAAGTTGGTGGTGGTGTGGATTACGGTAACTACCCGCAGAGCCGAACGTTTATTTTTGGTTTAAATGCTAATTTCTAATTGAAAGGATAAAAAGTTATGAAGAAGAATATTTTGATATTATCCTTGTTCCTTATTCCTTGTTCCTTGTTCTTGACAGGCTGTAAGGATTACTTGACGGAATTGGCTCCGGGTGTTACTACGGCAGATAGTTATTTTGGTTCCGGTCAAGCTGCCATTATGAACGTGAATGGATGCTATGTTCCTTTAATGTGGGAGTATAATTACACGTATTATAGTGAATGGTTTATCGGTGATGTTGTAGGAGACGATGCCTTGAAAGGGGGACAGAATACGAACGATATGTCGGCCGTATATGATATGGAGAATTGGAAAACGGATATAAACAATCCCTTGCTCTTAGATTATTATCGTGCTCAATATCAAGGTATAGCTCGTTGCAATATGGCATTGGCCAATATTCCCTCGATGCCCATCACTGATACCGTTATGACGGAAGATGTTCAGAAACGTCTTATCGGTGAAGTATCTTTCCTTCGTGCGTACTATTATTTCCGCTTGTTGCGTGTGTTTGGAGGTGTGCCTTTGGTAACAAAAGTGATGAATAATTCCGCCGAATGGCGTGTACCGCGTGCTTCGGTAGAGCAGATGTTCACACAAATTTGTTCGGATTTGGAAGTTGCTCAACAGAACCTGTGGCGCAAGGATATGTATAAAGAGAGAACTACCACTAAGAATGCGCAACCGGATTTAGGGCGCGCTACTAAAGGTGCCGCTGAAGCGATGCTGCAAAAAGTACATCTCTATATGGCCAGTCCGTATTGGGCAACTTATCTCTCTTCTTCTCCGTCTGAGAACTATGAAGAGGCGAAACGATGGGGAGATAGTATTATGAAAAATGATTCCTATACGCTTTGCGATAAATATGTGGATAATTTTACACTCGCAGGTGAAAATGGTCCTGAAAGCGTGTTTGAAATCCAGTATATGGAGCATCCGGAAGGCGATTACGGAGGTGCTAACGGAGAAGGTGGAAACGGCTATACTGCCGGTACATTTACGCCGATACTGATTAGAAGCCGTAATGATGAAATCGGTGGAGGTTGGGGATTCAATCATCCTACGCATAGTTTGTACAACGAATTTGAAGAAGCGGATAGCATCCGCAGGGATGTAGCTATTTACAATCCCAAAAGTTTCAAAAAGCCTGGTGAAGAGGTATATCTCGGAAGTCCGTATTTGAATGCCAAGTATGCAATGTATTTGGAGTTTCCGAAAGATTGGCCTAAGCATGCTTCGCGTGGAGATATCAATAGTAAACAGATTCGCTATGCGGATGTGCTTTTGATGCAAGCGGAGGCGTTAATCGGATTAGGAAAAGATGGGGAGGCGATGGATTTAATCCGCCAAGTTCGTCACCGTGCCGGTTTGGATGAGTATAAGGAAGTCATAAAAGTGAATGGCGTACCCGTAGATGCTCCTACCGCATGGGATTATTTGCGCCACGAACGTCGCATGGAATTGGCGATGGAGGGACACCGTTGGTTTGATTTGGTCAGATGGTACGGTAGCAAGGACGGTGGAGGTGAATTAGAGAAACTGATGAATAAAACGTATAAGGATCTTGAATCCGCTGATGCCCAAATGCACATGAATGAGTTTGTAGGCGGGAAACATGAATTGTTCCCCATACCTGCTGATGAAATAAAACTGTATCCAATGGAGCAAAATCCATATTATTAATTAATTTATTAACAACAAAACAAACACACCATGTAAACAAAACAATTGTTTGCCATTGCATTGGCTCTGCCGATGGTTGCATTCTTGTCATGCAACAAATCTGACAAAAAAAACAATGACCCGGTTAATCCTTCCGATGAGGTAGTTGTTATTTCTCCTGCCACCGCAAGTGTGCAGGAAGGTAAGACCGTACAACTCAATGCTATTACGAATCCAGAAGGTTTGGCATTAGTATGGTCCAGTGATGATCCGACTAAAGCTACTGTTGACCAAACCGGTGTGGTTACGGGTGTAGCTCAAGGTGAAGCTTTGATTACCGCTAAAACAGCAAAAGGAACGGAGGCTTCTTGCCAAGTTTCTGTAACTTCTGCAATGTCCGGTGGTGGAAAGAATATTGATGATTATGTAGACCTCTACGATGAAGTTTATGGCTTAATTCTTCACGAGGCTGCTCAAGCCAAAGTCGGAGAAACAGTTAAAGGAATGTTCAATGTAGATGATCAATCTATTTACTTGGATTGGTGGACGCTAGCGGGTTGCTCTATGCCGAGTGCAGAAGGTGCTAATTTCTTTGGTCAAGCATCGGGTGAGGGTAGTTATTTGCGTTTTGCTACGCAGGCTGATTATGCCGG
>JAGDAL010000257.1 GCA_017959525.1 Lachnospiraceae bacterium
CCCGTCCGATCCCGGAGAAGCAGTGGGAATACCGGTTCTTCCTGGATTTCGAAGGCAATCTGATGCAGGAAGGAACGCAGAATGCTTTGGTAGGCTTACGGGAAGAGACCAATTTCTTACGAATTTTAGGCAACTATTAATGCAAATGGGGTGGTGTTTATGAAAAATATCAAAACCTTTGGGGCAATCTACATTGGAACCTATGAAGTGCAACTGAAGATTTTTGAGATTCGTTCCGACAGCAATCAGCTTCGGGAGATTGATTGTCTGCGTACCAGAACGGAGCTGGCCAGAGATATTTTTTACCATAAGAAGGTATCTTTTGAGACCTTGCAGGCTTTGATTCTGGCGCTGAACGACATGAAAAACACCATGAAAACCTATCGGGTGGACGATTACAGTATCCATGCAGGATATGCGCTAAAATCCGCAGAGAATGTCTATTTTGTCTTGGATCAGATTCGCCTGCACTGCGGATTGCATGTAACGATTCTATCCAATTCCGAGCAGCGATTCTTAAGCTATCAGGCAACCGCCCAGGCACCGGCCTTTGAGGATTTGGTTGCAGATTCTGCTATTATGGCTGATATTGGTGGTTCCTCCTTGCAGGTAACCCTCTGGGAGAAGGGCAAAATTGTAACCACCCAGCACATTATGCTTGGAGCTTTTCGCGTGCGGGAGAACTTAAAACGATTGGGACAGAAGTCGGATGGTAAGGAACAGCTTTACGATATGATTCGTAAGGAAATTGCCACCTTTACCAACATGTTCTTGCGAGACAAGAAACCGAAGTATCTGATTATGTTAAACGATCAGCTCTTAACGGTTTTGCGACAGTTATATTCCTACAAGGAGACGCATTTTCTCACCAAGGAAGAGATGCTTCGCTATTTGAAAAAAATGGGTAAGGAACTGACCTATACCATTTCTGCCCAGGGGCAGATGATTGATGATCCGGACGAAATGTTTTTGCCGTTCTTCCTGTTATCCGATACGCTCTTGCATCAGATGGATTTCGAAAAGATTTATTTGCCGGGGGCATCTGTACCGGAAGGTATGGCTTTAGAGTACGCCTATGCCCATCGTTATATGAAGACCTCCCATGATTTCGAGCAGGATGTGTTGTCTGCCGCTTGGTGTATTGCCCAGCGTTACAGCAGCTATCATCCGCATCTGAAGGCTATGGACAAGATGTGCACTATGATTTTTGATGCCACCAAGAAGCAACATGGCCTGAAGAAGCGTGAGAAACTGATTTTACGAACGGCTTCTATTTTGCATGACTGTGGCAAATACATCTCTTTATCCGAGTCACCGCAGTGTTCCTATACCATTATTATGTCCAGCGAGATTCTTGGACTTTCGCATAAGGAACGGGAGATGGTGGCCATGATTGCCGCTTATAATCATCGGGATGATATCACTTTTGAAATGGTGAATGACCATTTTACGGAAGCGGAATACTTAGTCTTTTTGAAGCTACTTGCCATTCTTCGTATCGCCAATGCCATGGATCGTTCCCACCGACAGAAGTTTAAGAATATGTCCATGAGCGTAAGTAAGAACCAGCTTTTGATTTCCATTGAATCCGAGGATTCCATTACCTTAGAGAAGGGACTGTTTGAGGAGAAGGCGGACTTCTTCCAGAGTGTAATGGCCATTCGTCCGGTGATTCGGGAACGCAGAATGTAACCATAAGGGGGCTTATGATGAAATTGGATTTTAACAACTACAAATACTACGAAAACCGGGAATTGAGTTGGTTGAAGTTCAATCAGCGAATTTTGTTTGAAGCAAGGGATAAGAACATTCCAATCTTAGAGCGCTTGAAGTTTTTAAGCATTACTGCGTCCAATCTGGATGAGTTTTTTATGGTGCGTGTGGCGTCCTTGAAGGACATGGTCAATGCGGACTATAAGAAGCCGGATTTGGCCGGTATGAATCCGGAGGAGCAGATTGCGGCCATTCATGAAGTGACTAAGAAGTTCGTGGCCACCCAGTATTCAACTTACAATCGTTCCCTGATTCCGCTTTTGAACCAGGCCGGCATCCAGGTGGTAAGCACCCACGAAGAATTAAGCCCGCGCCAGGCTACCTATGTGGATCAGTATTTTGAAGAGACGGTGTATCCGGTTTTGACACCGCTGGCAGTAGACGCAGCAAGACCGTTCCCACTCATTCGGAACAAGTCCTTGAATATTGCTGCCTTGATTACCCAGAAGGAAAAGAGCACCCGCCTTTTTAAGGGCAAGAACAAAGGCTTGGAATTCGCGACGGTTCAGGTACCGTCTGTGCTTCCACGTCTGATTCCAATCCCAACGGAACAAGGCTACAAGGAATCCTTTATTCTGCTGGAGCAGATTATTGAAAAAAATATCGACCGGCTGTTTTTGAATTATAACGTGCAGTGTGCCTTCCCGTATCGCATCATGCGTAACGCGGATCTGCCGATTGATGAAGATGACGCATCCGATCTGTTAAAAGAGATTCAGAAGCAGTTGAAGCGCCGCCAGTGGGGCGAAGTCATTCGTCTCGAGGTGGAAGAGCATATGGATCCAAGTTTGTTATCGACTTTGCGTCATAACTTAAATGTGTCGAAGGAAGCCATCTATGAGATTAGCGGACCGATTGATTTGACTTTTTTGATGAAGCTCTATGGCATTTCCGGATTCGATGCCCATCGCTATCCAACCTATGTGCCACAGCTGAATCCGCGCATTGCACCGGGAGACAATATTTTTGAATGCATTTCCAAGGGCGATATTTTCTTACATCACCCTTACGAAACCTTTGATCCTGTGGTAGAATTCATTGCGCAGGCCGCCAAGGACCCAGGTGTATTGGCAATCAAACAAACCCTGTATCGTGTCAGCGGTAACTCGCCGATTATTGCGGCCTTGGC
>JAGDAL010000258.1 GCA_017959525.1 Lachnospiraceae bacterium
AACGATAGCCAAGCCAATCGGTAATGGCATGATGAAAGACGGTATTCCGGTGGATCGCTATGGTATCAAATCTCCGGAGACTATGCGCATCACCATTGCACCCAATGAAACCATCCATCGGGTGGGCGGCTTTATGAGCCGTCGTATTCCGTTGGAGTTTCAACAAGAGCAGCAGACTATGCGCGGATTTTTTACCGAATCCAATCTCTTAGATAGAAGACACGCGGTAAACCGTATCCTTGACCGTCGCGTAGAGGAGAATCCGAGGTATGCGAAAGAATTGGAAGCCATGCGGAATTATTATCTCAGCGATCCGGATACCTTAATGACGCGCGTGTTTGATGCAAATAGGTTTCCATATGAAGACTGGGGCTTTACGCCACAACAGGCAAGTACCCTTCGAAATGATAAGGATTTTTACAAAATGGTACGAAGCGTTGCTTCCGAATTATCGTCATCCAACGCACATCGCGCAGAATATGTAGATTCTTTGTGGGCGATGGATGGTAGTTCGGTGGAACGCCGGAATGTAGCCATGAGTAAAGTGGGAGACTTGCTAGGAACACCGGATTTGCTGGCTCGTTCCACAACCATGCAGATGCAGGTAGGAGACCGTATTGTAAATGGAGTGTTTACAGAAGCGGCAAAAGGTATCGATCGGAACCTGGTGAAAGCAGGAGATCCGGTCTTAAACTATGGCGAGGAAGTATTCGATCAGGGACCGGCATTGCGCAGTTTGGCGGAATTGCAGATTATCGACTATATCTGTATGAATGTGGACCGCCACGGTGGCAATATGCTCTATCAGTTCTCGGATGAGAATCCACCGCGGTTCTTGGGTGTGACCGGTATTGATAATGATTTATCCTTCGGTGCCCGCAATCCAAAACCGAATGAGTCCATGTTACAGGAAACACCGTTGGATAACATTGATATGGTTTCAAAACGGATGGCAGAAAAGCTTCGTAACCTGACTCCGGAAGATTTGGAGCAGACCTTAAAAGACCAGGGGATTGGTAAAGCATCCATTCTTGCGGCACAAGAGCGATTGGCTCGTATACAAACCCGGATTGATAGTGGCAAGATTCGTGTTGTGCCAGATGAGGAGTGGAACACGATGAAGCTGGTGGATTTAGCAAAAGAGAAAACAATTTTTGCTACCGTACATAACACATTTACGGTGGATATACCGCAATTGGTGCAGCAGCAGGCGCAGGATCCGGGAATGGCGAAAGATATTCAGTACACCAAGGCAAATCGGGTAGAAGCTTTTTCGGAAGATGTCATTGAGAAGCAGAACGAAAAGGTAGTGTTCCAAGAAACACAAGCAGAATTTGAACAGCAAATGCAGGAACAGGTGAAACAGTTAAATGCAGCAGAAGTGAAAACCAATGCACAGTTGCTTCATCTAATACATGAAGGCACGCAGAACATCTACCAGGCATTGGATGCAGCAGATCCGATGCTGATGCGGTCCTCCGTGCACTTCCGCAATATGAAAAAAGCGGCGAAAGAGCTGAAAACCAAGACCGCACAGTTAGAAGCAAGCTTGCAGCAGGGAGAACAGCCCACTGCCGAGCAGATGGAAAATCTGGTGTACGACCTAAGTGATTTGAATGCGAAAAGCGCCGTTTACGTGGATTACAAATTAGATCAGAAAGATGGTGTAGAGGAATCTTTCAATCAGATTGAGCAGCGTCGTGTGGCCTCCGCCAGAAACTGCAGTGAGATAGCAAATCGTCTGATGGGAGCGTATCGCACCAATGAACCGCTAGCGCATCTGAAGCACCATGCCTATGGCACGATTCAACGGGAACTTGCATCCATACAGGAAACAATTGATGCAGCAGGCAAGAGTCTAGAAGATGTACAGGACATGGCGGCGACGATGATTTACTACAAGGCAATCGGAGCATCGAAGAATAAGATGGGTGACAAGATTACCTCGGTGCTTCTGCCGGAGGCGAAGCAGCAGGCAATTGACCAAATCAAGCAGAGCCAGGGCTTTCAAGATTTGATTCACGCAAATGACAAGAATGCCTTGATTGCATTAGCGCGGGACGGAGTAGGTGACAAGCTTTATAAGACCTTTCTAAAGAATAGTGCAGCCCATGCACCGGCGAAGCCGCAGCAAGTGCAGCAACAGGCCCAGAAGCAGAATCAGCAACCACAGGTGAGTGGCCCGGGAGGTCACTAAAAATAATTGCAACCTTATGTGAAGGTGCAGGGTGTTATTTATAGAAAGAGAACAAAACACCTGAACACATAAGGAGGTAGCGTTATGTTAAAGGGAATTAGTAGATGTATCTATACCGTAGCAATTCTTACATTCGGACTTTCCGCAATCACAGTATTGGCCGGATATACCACAACCATGTTTCCGGGATATACCGATGAAGCATCCCAGCAGGCAGTTGCAGCATTTACCCAGCAGTTTGGCGGCGTCATGGTAGAGATGGGACGAATGGTTTTGAGCGCAGCAAAACAGTTAACAATGGAAGTGCTCAGATACTTATTGGATGTTTTAGCAGCCATTTAAGGAGAACAAGCAAATGGATGATGTAAAAATCACGGGAAATGAAATGTATCAGGCATTTATGAAGAGTTTTTTCAGATATGTAGAAGCGGTAGTGGCAAATGCGGACAACGTGTATGTGGTCACTCCGGGGAACGGGGATACACCGGATGAGCGACTGTATAATGCCTTGACAAGCATGCCGGATAAAATTGCGAAAGATCAAGATAATATGCTGTACTCATTTGCATTAAGGCCGGACAATGTGCAGGTGGCAGCCACGCTTCGCACAGCGGAAGGTATGGAGTATCTCAAGAAAAAAGTCTCTTCGACGATGAATGGCCAATTTGACGGGCGCTTAGACAACGACAAGATGCTAGAGCGCATAAAGGAGATGGATAAGAGAAGTGAACGTCTGGAGAACAATGCGAGAATAGAGAAGCAGTTCCAAAACATCAATCAGGTAATCAACGATCCCAAGACGGATGCACTCAGTTTAAAGGATTATATGGTGGGGCTGGAAGTCATGTTTGGAGGCTTTCATGGTAACGAATTAAAGATTGCAAGCGTAGAGAATTATTCGGATTCCAAGGCCCATGCATCGGAATGGTTGTCAAAAGTAGGCCAACAGGTGAATAGAAATATAAAGAGTAGGGATCACTTGAATGGATTGGCGAAAACCATGGAGAGCGGAGTGCCAGATCTTTTGAAGGAATTGAATAATACCAATGAACAGGCAAAACTTATGGAAATCATACATAAGTGTCATGATATTCCTCCCTATGAGTATCAGGCCTTGGAAGCCATCCGAACGCGATATGAGATTGTTTATGGAAGAGGTGCGAAGGAAAAAGCTGACGAAGATAGGAAAACCTTGGGACAACAGGGCCAGCGATTATTGAATGAAA
>JAGDAL010000259.1 GCA_017959525.1 Lachnospiraceae bacterium
AATTCCCTTCCGTTCTCTTCTAAAAATCGGCGGAAATCATTAAAAACACTAAATTATTCTAGCATAATTGACTATCCTTCACAAGGTTTGCCTCGTAAAGTTTTTGCAGGGACATAAGGATTCCCAGCTTCGCATGGTACCAGGTCAAGCCACCCTGGAAGTAGGCCGCATACGGAGGGCGCAGTGGTCCATCCGCACTTAATTCGATGGAAGAGCCCTGAACAAAAGCACCTGCAGCCATAATAACCTGACTGTCATAGCCCGGCATATCCCATGGTTCCGGAGTAACATAACTATCAACCGGAGCTGCCGCCTGAATACCTTCGCAGAACGCACATAAACCTTCCGGACACAAGAATTCAATGGCCTGAATAATATCATGACGCTCTTCCGTACCGTTTGGAATTACATGAAAGCCCAAACGCTCATAGATATTAGCAGCAAAAATCGCACCCTTTAACGCGCCGGATACTACGGTCGGTGCTAAGAAAAATCCCTGATAAAAGGACTGCATAACGCCAAGAGACGCACCCACTTCTTTACCAAGTCCCGGAGAAGTCAAACGATAGGCTGCATTCTCCACGCACTCCTTGGTACCTACAATATAGCCGCCAATCGGAGCCAATCCGCCACCCGGATTCTTAATGAGGGAACCAACCATCATATCTGCTCCCACATCCATCGGTTCCTTGCGCTCTACGAATTCGCCGTAGCAGTTATCCACCATGACAATAACGGAAGGCTTGATTCCCTTGATAAAAGAAATCAGCTCACCGATTTGAGCCACGCCGAAGGATGGTCTGGTCTGATAACCCTTGGAACGCTGAATGGTGACCATCTTGGTCTTCTCATTGATGGCCTTCTTGATATTCTCATAATCGAAGCTTCCGTCTTCTAAGAGATCCACCTGGCGATAGGAAATCCCATACTCTGCCAAGGAGCCCTTGGATGGACGAATGCCGATAACCTCCTCTAAGGTATCATACGGCTTACCTACCGGAGATAACAGTTCATCTCCCGGGCGAAGATTGGACATCAGAGCCAATGCCAAGGCATGGGTACCACAGGTAATCTGCGGACGAACCAATGCGGCCTCTGCATGGAAGCAAGTTGCATATACTTCTTCCAAGGTATCTCTTCCCAAATCGTTGTATCCGTATCCGGAGCTCTGGTTGAAGCACTCGGCAGATACGCGATTCTTTTGCATGGCGCGAACCACCTTCATCTGGTTGTATTCAGCCGTCTCATCGATCTTGGCAAAACGAGGAGCCAGTTCCTTTAAAATCTTCTCACCGAAAGCATATACTTCGTTGGAAATACCACATTCGCGGTACATCTCATCCATTTCTAACTTACTCATAAAAACCTTTCTAAGAAAGCTCCTGCAGCATAAACTCCAGGATACGTGCTTCCTCCATATCAAAATCTTCTTTGTGCACCCAAGTCACGTCACGCTCGCGACGGAACCAGGTTAACTGCCGTTTGGCGAAGTGTCTTGAATCCCGTTTGATGCGATAGATGGCTTCCTCTAACGTGATTTCACCATCCAAGTAATCCAGGATTTCCTTGTAACCAAGGCCCTGCATGGAAACCATATCTCTGGTGGCACCATTGGCTGCCAAGGTCTTCACCTCATCGACCAAGCCCTGTTCTATCATGATATCCACGCGCTTGTCAATGCGACGATACAATTCCTCCCGATTCATATCCAAGACAAAATAGGTAAAATCATAAGGTGATTCCTTCTGATGGGAGGCCTCGTTATGTTCGGAAATCTTGCCTCCGGTATTGCGATAATACTCTAAGGCACGGATGACACGCTTCACATTGTTCGGGTGAATGGCTGCAGCCCCTTCCGGGTCCACCTGTTGCAACTGCTCATACAGATAGTCCTTGCCACGGGTCTTAGCCAGTTCTTCTAACTCTTCCCGGTACTGGGTCGCATCGTCTTCTTCCGTAAAATCAATATCATATAATAGCGCCTGAATATAGAATCCGGTACCGCCCACTACAATTGGAATATGACCGGCGGCATAGATTTCTTCCATAGCTGCTTTGGCCATCTGCTGGAAGGTCACCACATTAAAGGCTTCCGAAGGATCTAAGACATCAATCAAATGATGCTTCACACCCTCCATCTCTTCCGGCGTAATCTTGGCGGAACCGATATCCATATGACGATAGACCTGCATAGAATCCGCAGATATGATTTCTCCGCCGATGGCTTTTGCCAATCCGATGGAGGCGCTGGTCTTGCCTACCGCAGTAGGTCCCGTCAGCACAATCAACTTCGGTTTGTTCATTATACAATCCTCTTAAATTTCTTATCCAACTCGTAGTGCGTCATAGCAATGATGGTCGGTCTGCCATGCGGACAACGGAATGGATTCTCTAAGGACAACAACTGATCGATTAAGCTCTCAATTTCCGGCATGGAAAGTACATGGTTTCCCTTCACCGCTGCCTTACAAGACATGGATGCAATTCGCTCCAAAATCAGTTCGGAAGTCTTGTCTTCTTTCAGCTCAACGCAAGCGCTGATAGCATCCAAAAACAGCTGTCGCTTATCCAGATTCAAGATGTTATCCGGAACTGCAGTCAGCGCATACTCTTTGCCTCCGAAATGTTCCACCTGATATCCCAAGGTTTCAAAGGAGTCCTTGTACTTCTCATAGGCTTCCTCTTCCTGGGTGGATAGAGTCACGATAATCGGTGGATTCAACATCTGGGAAGTCATGGTTTTCTCATGCAATCTGGCCATGGTCTTCTCATACAGCACTTTCTCATGGGCTGCATGCTGATCGATAATATAGAGCTTGCCATCGTATTCTACCAGCCAATAGGTACCGAAGACCTGACCGATGATGCGATGATCTGCTCTTGCTTCTTCGGAGAAAAAGCTGGCCTGTTCGTACGTCGTCTTCTCTGTGTTAGAAACAACAGATGGCTCTTCATGTGATACCTCAGGCTGCACCTCGGGAGGAACTACCTCCGATGTTGTATTTCCAACAGAAGGCTTCGGTGCATGATAGACCACTTCTTCCGCAACCGCTTCCTTACGCTTGTTCTCATAAAACTCTTTGTACTGCTGTTCGTATGGAGTGTCCTTATGAATGCTTTCTACGATAGATGCCTTCATGGACTCCAAACGACTGGCTTCAAACGGTTCTGCACGAGGGATGGAAGGTGCAACAACCACTTCATCCTCATCTTCAACCACCGGAACCACATCAATATCTTCCCGATGGGCGAGTGCATCATGTACCGTACGAAGCAAGGTGTTATAGACCACATTGGAATTCTCAAAACGGACTTCCAATTTGGACGGATGCACATTTACATCCACGCCGTTATCCGCAAAATCAAACATCAGAACTGCAAACGGATACTGATGCTGCATCAAAAATCCGGCATAGCCTTCTTCCAAGGATTTACTTAAGATACCGCTCTTAATGTAGCGACCGTTCACGAAGAAGGACTCAAAATTACGATTACCGCGATTCAATGCAGGGGTTCCGATATAACCATGCAAGGAGAAGCTTTCCTCTTCTGCGGAAATCTCGATTAAGGAAGAGGCAATCTCTCTTCCGTACAATTCATAAATCGTATCTTTTAAGTTGCCGTTACCGGCGGTTGCAAACCGATCCTTTCCGTTGGAAATAAAACGGAAAGAAATGGAAGGATTGGAAAGAGCCAACCGCTCCAGCAGCTCCTGAATATAGTTACCTTCCGTCATTGGAGACTTTAAGAACTTTCTTCTGGCCGGTGTATTATAGAACAATTGTCTTACGAAAAAGGTGGTGCCGTCCGGCGCGCCCATCTCTTCGAGTGCCATCTCTTTGGCACCTTCAATCACATAACGGGAGCCAATCAACGCATCCTTGGTCTTGGTAATGAGTTCCACCTTGGATACCGCTGCAATACTCGAAAGTGCCTCCCCGCGGAACCCTAAGGTATGCAAGGATAAAAGCTCCGATGCGCTGCGGATCTTATTGGTGGTATGACGCAAAAATGCCAACGGAATCTCTTCCTTTGGAATACCGTATCCGTTGTCCGTAATACGAAGCAACGTGATACCGCCATCCTTGATTTCTACGGTAATTGCAGTTGCTCCTGCATCGATAGCATTTTCTACCAATTCCTTCACAACGGAAGAAGGGCGTTCTACCACTTCTCCCGCTGCGATTTTATCAATTGTCTCCTGATTCAGTAATGCGATTTCGTTTCTTACCATCTGTTCTTTACCTTGTTGTGCAACTCATTCAACTTATTTAACGCTTCGAGTGGCGTCATACTACTGATATCTAAGTGCTTCAGATCATCGATGATGTCTTCATCGGTAATCGTATCAAAAAGGGAAATCTGCTTGAGATCCACCTCGTCTAACTTCTCTGTTTTCTTTGCTGTGCCGCTTCCAGGAATGGTAATGCTCTTGGCAATGTCGGCAATATCGTTTTCTACCAACTCATTTACGATTTCCTTGGCACGCTCAATAACCGCATCCGGAACACCGGCCAGCTTGGCAACCTGAATACCGTAACTCTTATCCGCACCACCGGATACAATCTTACGCAAGAAGACGATGTCATCTCCGTTCTCCTTGACTGCGATGCAGTAATTGTTGACGCCCGGAAGCTTACCTTCCAACTCCGTCAATTCATGGTAGTGGGTAGCAAATAAGGTCTTCGCTCCAAGAAGCTTCGGATTAGCTACGTGCTCCACAACTGCCCAGGCAATGGCCAAACCATCAAAGGTAGAAGTACCGCGGCCAATCTCATCCAAAATCAATAAGGAGGAAGCGGTGGCATTGCGAAGAATGTTGGCCACTTCATTCATCTCCACCATGAAGGTACTCTGTCCGCTGGCCAAGTCATCGGAAGCACCCACACGGGTAAAAATTCGGTCTACGATTCCTACATCTGCTTCCGCAGCCGGAACAAAAGATCCCATCTGGGCCATCAATACAATCAGTGCGGTCTGACGCATGTAGGTAGACTTACCTGCCATATTCGGACCGGTGATAATGGATACCCGATGTTCCCGATTATCCAAGTAGGTGTCATTTTCAATGAACATATCATTCGGAATCATCTTCTCAACCACCGGATGACGGCCGTTCTTGATATCGATATGACCGCGTTCATTGATCTTCGGACGTACGTAATGATTCTTCTCGGCAACGTAAGCCAAAGACAAAAATACATCCAAATGTGCAATGGCTTTTGCAGTCTTTTGAATGCGGGCAACCTGTCCGGAAATCTGGTCCAAAATACGGAAATAGAAATCATACTCCAAACGGGTCAACTTCTCTTCCGCACCAAGAATGGTATTCTCCAATTCCTTCAATTCCGGTGTATAGTAACGCTCTGCATTGGCTAAGGTCTGCTTGCGGATGAAATAATCCGGAACCAAATCCTTGTAGGAATTGGTAACTTCCAGATAGTATCCGAAGACCTTGTTGTATTTTACTTTTAAATTCTTAATGCCGGTCTTCTCCTGCTCTTTGGCAGCCAAGTCCGCCAACCCACTCGTACCGTCCGTAGATGCCTGACGCAGGGTATCTACCTCTTCAGAAAAACCGGTCTTTAAGATGCCGCCATCATGAACGGAA
>JAGDAL010000260.1 GCA_017959525.1 Lachnospiraceae bacterium
ATGATTGAAGGTGAGGATGCGATTCCGGAAGAAGTGGCTAAGAGCGATGCCTTTGGTAAGCTGGTGGCCGAATTGGAAGAGACTCGCTTTGATAAGGGCAGCATTGGCAACGCCCTTAATCCGAAGGCTTATCAGGAACTTTCCGAGATGGTGCGTCAGTGGCCATCCTTTTCCGAGATAAATAAAGAGAGCTTCGATGTCTCCGGTCGTTTGAAGATGCAACTTCCGGTGGAAGATCTGCTCAAGCAGGGTACGGACTACATGGAGAAAAATACGGCCATGACCAAGGCGGATGTGATGAGATTCATCAAGTCCGATGCATTCCGTGGCCTGACCAAAGAGCTCTTTGCAAAAGAGTGGACCTTGGAACCGCAGGACTTAACCAAGCCACGCAAGATTGATGATCTGTATCAGAAAATCAATCAGGATACGGAGCGCTTGCAGCAAGCGGCTCATCGTATCACGGACAGCAGCAATGCCGTTACCCAGACCGCTGCGGGCATTCGGGATAATCTCTCTTTTATCCATGAAGTGAACCAGATGATGACTTACGTGCAGCTGCCGTTGCAGTTAAACGGACAGCACACCACCGGAGACTTGTATGTGTATACCAATCGCAAGCATACCCGTGGGGAAGATGACGAAGTCAGCGCATTTTTGCACTTCGATCTGGATCATTTGGGCTCTACGGATATTTCCGTGAAGTTAAAGCATAAGGATGTGAAGACCCAGTTCTATTTGGAGGATGAAGTATCTTTCCAGCTGGTGCAAAGCAACATCCACATCTTAGAGGAGAAGCTCAATAACTTGGGTTACAACTGCAAGGTAGATGTTATCAATGATTCCAACGAAGTGAACTTCGTAGAGGATTTTTTGATGAAAGATGTGAAGACCGGTGGAAGCATTCAGCGGTATTCCTTCGATGTGAGAGCGTAGGTGAGGAGATGGACCAGAAGGATTTTGACAAAAACAAAACTGCCGTAGCACTCTCTTACGAAGCAGGGGATGAGGCCCCGAAGATTCTTGCCAGTGGCAAAGGTGCCGTTGCAGAGCGGATTATCGCTGCTGCGAAGGAGCATGACGTTCCTTTTTACAAGGACGATAAGTTAGCGGAGACCTTGGCTAAGTTAGAGATTGGGGATGCCATTCCTCCGGATCTCTACGAGGTAGTTGCTCAGATTTTGGTCTTTGTAGACGGTATGGACAAGGTGCGCCAGAAGCTGGCGGATCACGACCATTAGTTACGAGGAGTACGTATTGGAGAATTTACGCAAAAAAGGCGGCGACTACGAGGCACGCGCTGCCAAATACCTAAGTGCTCAAGGATATCAGATCATAGAACGCAACTTCCATTGTAAGATGGGAGAAATTGACTTGATTGCAAGGGATGCGGAATATTTGGTATTCGTGGAGGTAAAATATCGCACCACGGCAGCCAAAGGGATGCCTGCGGAAGCGGTAGGATTCGCGAAGCAGCGCAAGATTTGTTCGGCGGCTTCCTATTATCTTATGAAGCATGGGTATCTGGAGAATGTGTCGGTGCGCTTTGATGTAATTGCAATTTTGGGAGAGGACATTACCCTTTATCGGAATGCCTTCCCGTATATAGGATATGGACGATGAAGTATAAGAACGAGAAACAGATTTTTACTACAATAGGACATGATTTCGGGGGAGCAGAAGAACTCCCTCTTTTGACGTTTGATCTCTTGAATGGATTGGAAGGATTCCGTCATTGTTTTAACACCCGTAAGGGCGGAGTGAGTGTTGGCCCTTACGCCAGCCTAAACTTAAGCTTTACCAGAGGCGACGATAAGGATGCGGTCATGGAGAATTATCGCCGCGTGGCTTCCTATTTTGGCAAGGAACCGGATGATATTGTCACCAGTGACCAGACCCATACCACAACGGTACATGAGGTTGGCCGTCCGGCTTCCGGATTTGGTGTGACCCGTCCGAGAGCCTATTCGGACGTAGACGGTTTGATTACCAATACACCGGGTGTTGTACTTGCAACATTTTATGCGGACTGTGTTCCG
>JAGDAL010000261.1 GCA_017959525.1 Lachnospiraceae bacterium
CCTGCATGCCTTTTTCAATAGAACCAACCAAGGAAAGTTCCTTAGAAGATGCAGTATTGCTTCCGGTAGCGCCTGGTGCATAGACCTGGGAAACCGTATCCGCAGGAACGGATGCATATCGCTCAATAAAAGCATTACACTGCGGATCCTGATTGGTTAATGCCTTAAATGCATAGTAAGCACGCATCATCGGCTCATTGCCCGGATTGATAATGGCAAGGGACAAACCGTTTTGCATTGCCATGGCATAGAAGAAGGAATTGATAATCTCTCGATGCGGCAATCCAAAGGAAATATTGGATACACCTAAAATAGAGTGACCATGCAATTCATCCCGAATCCGACGAATGGTATCTAAGGTCACATTGGCAGAATCCGTATCAGAGGAAATGGTCATAGCAAGACCGTCTACGACGATATCTTCCGCTGGGATGCCATACTTGGCAGCTTCTGCATAAATCTTCTAAGCAACTGCAATTCTTCCGTCACTGGTGGCCGGAATGCCGTCTTCATCCAACGCCAAAGCAACAACCACCCCACCGTACTTTTGTACCAGTGGGAAAACCGCATCCATACTCTCCTGCTTACCGTTGACGGAGTTAATCAGCGCCTTACCGTTGTAATAACGTAATCCGCGCTCTAATGCTTCAATGTCAGTTGTGTCAATTTGCAGTGGCAAGGAAGTAATACTCTGTAAGCGGGTCACTACTTCTTCCATCATGAATGGTTCATCAATCTCCGGAAGTCCGACATTGACGTCTAAGATATGTGCGCCACTCTCCTCCTGGCGTAAACCTTCAGAGAGAATATATTCAAAGTTCTGATCGCGCAGCGCCTGCTTAAATACTTTCTTACCGGTCGGATTGATGCGTTCACCGATAATTAACGGCTCTTTACCGATTTCAATGGCTTCACAGTACGAACTGATGCGACAAACATGTGGATTTGCTTTCATTACAGGTGGTTTGTCCTGAACACGGGCAATGGTGGCTGCAATGTGCTCTGGCGTGGTACCGCAGCATCCGCCAAGAATGTGCACGCCCATAGCCGCAATCTGTTCCATATATTCCGCAAACTCATCCGGTCCAACGTCGAAAACAGTTGCTCCGTTCTCATTCCGCGGAAGTCCGGCGTTTGGATTAACAATGACAGGAACCGTTGCTATCTCTGTCAACTCTTGTATAATCGGCATCATCTGCTTCGGACCAAGTCCGCAGTTGACGCCTAGAGCATCAACACCAAGACCTTCTAACATAGTGACAGTGGAAGCAACCGTACCTCCGGTCAATAGCTTTCCTTTCTCATCGTAGATGGTGGTAATAAGAATCGGTAAGTCACAATTCTCCTTGGCAGCAAGAACCGCCGCCTTGGCTTCGTAACTGTCGCTCATGGTCTCGATTAAGACCAAATCCGCGCCTTCTCTGGCACCGATGCGTACTACTTCTGCAAATAGCTCTACAGCACGATCAAAGGGTAAGTCGCCCAGTGGCTCTAAGAGCTTACCGGTCGGTCCGATATCCAAGGCTACGTAGGCATTCTCGTCACGATTGCACTTGGTTCTGGCTTTTTTCGCCAAATCTACGGCGGCTACCACGATTTCCTCCAGATTCTCCGGATACTTCAATCGGTTGGCACCAAAAGTATTGGTATTAAAAATAGTGGCACCGGCCTCTAAATAGCTGCAGTGCAAGTCTAAAATATCATCCGGGCGAACAAGGTTCCAGGTCTCCGGCAACTCACCGCCCTTTAAGCCTTTTGCCTGAAGAATGGTTCCCATACCTCCATCACAAAAGACCCAGTCTGTTTGTATCTTTTTTCTTAAATCCTCTCTCATGTGTTTCCTCTTTATATTCTTCGAAATGCGCAGGTGGCTGACTTATTACAGATTTCGCAGCCTTCCCGGTGGCAATTGGAATCGGTGGTACTAAGCCCTATGAGTGCAGTGACTGATTTACTCGGCATCATCAAAAGGGAATCCTTTAAGGTAATTCCGATTTTCTTGGACATTTGGAGCAAGTCTCCAATCTGGCGTTGGAATTCTAACGGAAAATCCCCATAGCCCGGAGAAAACCTGGGCCGTAGAAAATAGTCCTCTTCTGCTGCTTCCTTGCGGATCAAATCATTGATGTAATTACAATAGGATTCAATCATAGCTGCGGAAATGGCCTGATATATGACCGCATCACTCATAGCAGTCACCTCTGCCTTCTGGATATAACGATCCGGCATAGGGCCAAGGGTTACGGCTAATAAGCAGATTCGATGGCAGTCCGCAATGTTGCGACTTAGGTTCTTACTGCAAACCGGAATTCCATCCAAAAGGAAGGTATTCGCATCCTGCCAGGTAATGTCATAGTATTGCCAGATAGCCTTGGGCGTTACGTCGCGAAACAGGTTCGCCTTGCAGCTTTCGATCTTTTGCAGCACGTTCTCCTGTGGAACTTCCTGTTTGTAACCCAAATAGCGATAGATTTCCCGCTGTGGTACTTCGTAAGGGAATGTGGTCTCCATGGAAATCCTCCTATTTGTCGATGATATAGGATAAGCTCTTCTGGATGCCGGCAGCAATCTCCGGCTTGTTCATGGAGTACACATGGATATGGTTCACTCCATTGGAAATCAGGTCAATGATCTGCTCGGTGGCATAAATCACGCCGGCCTGTGCCATCTTGTCCGGATTGTCACCAAAGCGGTCCACCATAGTGCGGAAACGCTGCGGAATGGTAGCTCCGGATAAAGCAACGGATCTGGCAACCTGCTTCTTATTGGTGATTGGCATGATACCCGCAACAACAGGAACACGGATGCCCTGCTCGCGAATACGATATAAGAAATTATATAGAATATTATTATCGAAAAACATCTGGGTAGTTAAGAAATCCAAGCCCGCATCTACCTTCTCTTTCAGATGCAGAATATCTTCGGATTGACGCTCGCATTCTACGTGTCCCTCCGGATAGCAGGCACCTCCGATACAAGCAGTTGGATAGCATTCCTTAATCTCCTGAATCAGCTGAATGGCATGGGTAAAATCCTATGATAACACGCCGTCCTTCGGAAGGTCTCCGCGAAGGGCCATAATATTTTCAATGCCAAGCTGCTTATACTCTTCTAAACGCTCTCTTACAAAAGAACGGTCGGAAGATACGCAGGTTAAATGTGCTAACACGTCGGTGTTATATTCGTTCTGAAGCTTCGCTGCAAGCTTCGCGGTATTGGCGCTGGTTCCACCGCCGGCACCGTAGGTAATGCTCATAAAAGAAGGCTCTAAAGCCGCAATCTTATGCGCGCACTCTTCTACCGCAGCAAATCCTGCATCTGTTTTCGGTGGGAAAATTTCGAAGGAGAGTGTCACTTCGTTCTGTTGAAATATCTCTTTGATGGTCATAATCTTTTTCCTTGTCCATATTATAAAAAACTAACGTTATACTAACATAAATCAAATGTAAAGAAAAGCAAAAGAAGGCCGATAAAATCAGCCTTCTACATAAAATATTCTGTATATAATCAAGGAAAAATCCGCTATTTCAAATCAGCAGAATAGTAAGGAATGACAAGGGCAGCTCCGGAGTGAATCTCATCGGTGGCCAGATGGTTCAGACGCTTGATCTCGCGGATATAATCCCGCATATCACCGCATTCTACCGTATGATACGCATCGGCGATGCTCCATAAAGTATCTCCGCTGTTTACCGTTACACTGGTATAGTATAAATACATCTCATGCTCGCTCTCCGCATTACTCTTCAATGCGAAACGGCTTCCGAATAATACAACAACCGTTAAGATTGCCAAAGCCAAACCTGCCATCATCATATTGCGACGCATCTTCAATGCTCTTCTCTTCTGTGCTCTTGTCATAACTTCATCTCCTATCAAAATGAATGTTCGAAACATCTGTTCTGATTTGATTATAGTAAACGAATGTTCGCATGTCAACACTTTTTTCGAACAAAGTTTTGGAAAATATGTTTGCTAATTACCGAACAAGATGCTATAATTTTCATAGAACATCAAAGGAGGTATGATATGGCATACGGTAAAATTTCCCCAAAACAGCAGGAAATACTGGACTTCATGAAGAATGAAATCTTGAATAAGGGATATCCGCCATCAGTTCGTGAGATTTGTGAGGCAGTGAATTTGAAATCCACCTCTTCTGTCTTCTCTCACTTAGAGCGTTTGGAGAAGAACGGATACATTCGAAGAGATCCTACGAAGCCTCGTGCTATTGAGATTATAGATGATAATTTTAATTTAACCAGACGTGAGGTTGTGAATGTGCCGATCGTTGGTACCGTTGCTGCCGGACAGCCATTGCTTGCGGTTCAGAATATTGAGAACTACTTCCCGATTCCTTCTGAGTTTGTTCCATCCGGAGAAGCCTTCATGCTGAAGGTGAAGGGCGAGAGCATGATCAATGCCGGCATTATGAGTGGTGATACCATTATGGTAGAGCGTACCGATTCCGTACGTAACGGCGATATGGTCGTTGCTTTGGTAGATGATTCCGCTACCGTGAAGACCTTCTACAAGGAAGACGGTCATATTCGTCTTCAGAAGGAGAACGATACCATGGATCCGATTATCGTACCGGATTGCCAGATTTTAGGTAAGGTATTCGGCGTTCTTCGCTTCTTCTGATTTTTGACATAAGATAAGACCACATACATTTGGTATGTGGTCTTTTTTTTGATGCTTATTAGAAATCGGAACGAGATACGCTCTTGCCATCCTGCCAGATGCGCTCCAAATTGTAAAACAGACGATCGTCCTCGGAAAACAGATGTACAATCACATCTTCATAATCCATCAAAATCCAGGTGGAATTACGGTTTCCTTCAATGCTCTTGGCATGTACGTCATTGGTGTACATTGCTTCATCGACCGCATCCTGCATCGCCACTAACTGGCTCTGGTTGGAAGCGCTTGCTACGATGAAGTAATCAGCAAATCCGGAGATCTCTGTAATATCGATAATTTGAATGTCCTGTGCTTTTTTATCATCTAACGCATCATAAATGCGTGCTACCATTTCTCTTGTTTCCATTGGTTCTACTCCTTATTTAACTGCTCTTTGTAGTATTCATAGGTTTCCATGGTGGTTGGATCCATCGGCCGCTTGGTATCCTTGATATACTGAATGCTATCCTCAAGGATCATCAAAACAGCGGTATCCAAGTTCTCAAAGGCCATCATCCGAATATCTTCCAGACGCGGTGCATCCTTCCGATTCGGTTCAATATAATCTGCGGTGAATAGAATCTTATCCAAAAGATTCATCTTCGGTGCACCGGTGGTATGTACCAAAATCGCATGATAAATATCTTCATCGTCAATCTCATACTTTTCTTTGGCAATATATGCACCAATTTTCGCATGTAACAGATACGGCGCCTGCTCTTCTGCTTTGGTCACGGCAATGCCATGCTTCTTACAGTAAGCAAGCTGCTCGTCATCGCTTAAATACTTGGCCCAGTCATGTAACAAACCGGCCAAACGGGCTTTGTTCATGGAGTACTGATAGCGCATCGCCAATGCACATGCGGTATAGGTTACTCCCATGGTGTGCTCAAAGCGGGATGTCTTTAAGTTCTTTTTTAAGTCTTCGCAGATTTCTTTGCGTAATTTTACATCGTCTTCCATGGTCTTCTGATAGAGTCGGTGCTCCTTGATATATGCGTAAGCCTTCGGCGGAATATATGCAGAAACGTCTTCCCCCTCCGATAACATCTTCCGTAACATGGTAGAAGAAATCGGTACATTCTCTGATGGAATAATGGAGAATGTTGCATCAAACTTCTCGGAAAGCTCCTTCGCGCGGGCTTCTAAGCTGTGATAGTCCCGGTTTGCATCGTTTCGAACCGCAACTACAATATCCGCGTATTGGCAGATGATCTCCGGATGTACCCAGGAATCAAAACTGTCCAAAGAGTCTTCTCCGATGATAAAAGAAAACTGATGCTTCGGGTATTTCTTATGAAATTCCGTCAACGTCTCATAGGTATAGCTGGTGGTGGTTTTAAAGATTTCATCCGGGATAATCCGCATAGCAGATTCCCCTTCGATGGCAGCTTCGCAAAGCTTCAGCCGCTGCACTCTGGAAATCGCACCCTCCAGCATTTTATGAGGCGGAAGGCCTGCAGGCATAATCCATAATTCATCAAATCCAAATGCCGCCAAGGCCTGTTTTGCAATATATAAATGTCCGTTATGAATCGGATGGAAGGTTCCACCCAATATTCCGATCTTGGCCATAGGAGTCCTCCCTATTTTGGCAGAACAATCACCGGTTTCTTAGCTGCACGGTACAGAATGATCTTCTTACCGATGACACGTACCAACTCGGAACGGGTACGCTCTGCAAGGGTCTGTGCGATGATCTTGGTGTCATCGTCACAGTTCTTCAGTACGGAAATTTTAATTAATTCTCTCTTCGTCAATGCTTCGTCGACAGCTGCGATAATCTCGGTAGTCAAAGAAGACTTACCGATCTGAAAAATCGCATTTTCTTTGGAGGCAAGAGAAGATAAAAATGCGCGTTGTTTATTTGTCATATTTCTACCTCTTACTTATAGTAATCAAATACCAATCCATACATGCGGACGGTATCGCCTTCCTGGATTCCCTTCTCTTCCAATTCCTTCAAGATACCCTGTTCCTTCAGGAAACGCTGGAAGAAAATAAATCCCTTCTCTGAATCAATATTGATGTATCCGAGCATCTTCTCAATCTTCGGACCTTCTACCACATACTCACCGTCTTCGTTAATCTCAACGGTATAGCTGCCTTCCTCGGCCAGAAGGTCGGACGGATCGAATTCCTGCTCGTAAATAATATCTTCGCCCTGGTATGCTTCCAATTCTGCAGCAACTTCGCGAATCAATGGATCGATTCCTTCGCCACTAACTGCGGAAATAACGAAAATCTTATTGTCCGGGAATGCGTCATGAAGCTTCTGTAAAATGGCTTCCTTTTCTTCCGGGCTCACCGCATCCATCTTGTTAGCGACAATAATCTGCGGCTTGCTCATCAAATCCATATTGTATGCGGACAATTCCTCATTGATGGTCTTAATATCTTCTACCGGGTCTCTTCCTTCTACGGAAGCGCCGTCTACTAAGTGCAGCAATACCTTGGTACGCTCAATATGACGTAAGAATTCATGGCCTAAGCCAACACCTTCGGAAGCGCCCTCGATAAGGCCGGGGATATCAGCCATAACGAAGCCCTTACCGTCTTCCAAATCAACCACTCCAAGAATCGGATTCAAGGTGGTGAAGTGATAATTGGCAATCTCCGGATTTGCATTGGTAAGACGAGACAATAAAGTGGATTTACCCACATTCGGGAATCCAACCAAACCTACGTCTGCTAATACTTTTAACTCTAACTGAACTTCCAATTCGATGGAAGGTCCGCCCGGCTGTGCGTATTTTGGAGCCTGCATGGTAGAGGTAGCAAAATGCATGTTACCAAGACCACCACGGCCACCTTTTAATACGATCTGACGACGGTTATCTCTGGACATATCCGCAATGACTTTGCCACTGGCTGCATCCTTAACAACCGTTCCTTCCGGAACCTTCAATACCAAATCGGTACCGTTCTTACCGTGGCATTTCTTCTTGCCACCTTCTTCACCGGCGGTTGCTGCGAACTTACGACGATGACGGTAATCGGACAGGTTGTTCATGCCGTTGTCAATTTCAAATACAACGTCGCCGCCTTTGCCGCCGTCTCCACCGTCAGGACCACCTGCCGGAACAAATTTTTCACGACGGAAGCTGACATGGCCATCTCCGCCTTTGCCTGATTTTATGATAATTTTTGCACGATCTGCAAACATGTGATTTTCCTTTTTAGACTGATACGTTTGTCCACACAAAAGAGTCGCACCACAGAAATGTGGCTATGAAAGCTTCTCTTCCATTCAAACGTACGTTGATTGGTTACATAAAAGACGAACCCGGCTGCAAACAGTCGGGTCCATCGGTAAAACATAAATAAGTCTGCGAAAATTAGTTCTCGCTAGCTACAGGATAAACAGAAGCCTGCTTCTTATCTCTGCCTTTTCTCTCGAATCTCAAGATACCATCAGCAGTTGCGAATAAAGTGTCATCGCCACCGATGCCAACGTTAACGCCTGGATGAATCTTGGTTCCGCGCTGACGGTAAATGATATTACCAGCCTTAACGAACTGTCCGTCTGCTCTCTTAGCTCCTAATCTCTTGGACTCGGAATCACGACCGTTCTTGGTGGATCCAACTCCCTTCTTATGAGCGAAAAACTGAAGGTTCAACTGTAACATTCTCTACACCTCCTTAATAGTCAAAGTAATAAATTCAGAACCATATTGCTCGGCAACCTCGCGGATACCCAGTAACATGGAGTCGATCAGTAACTTGCAACCATCGGAATAATCCTTCGGTAACTGACATACAATCCGTCCCTCTTCCTCGTCGGAAGAAACCGTAATCGCATCCTTCGTAAAAGATGTGATGGAATTGATGGTATTAATGACGAGCATACTAACTGCAGCGCAGACAATATCCTGTCCGTATTCATCAAATCCTGCATGTCCGATGCAAGAGAATTCCCGATACAAATCCTGATCTTTTAAAACCGTAACTCGAATCATATCACGAATAATTAAGCGTTAATCTTTTCAATCTTAACCTGGGTGAATGACTGTCTGTGACCGTTCTTCTTGTGATAACCGGTCTTTGGCTTGTACTTGTAAACAGTAACTTTCTTAGCTCTGCCTTCTTTAACGACAGAAGCTACAACGCTTGCACCATCGACAGTTGGATTACCAACCTTCAATCCATTGTCGCTGATAGCCAAGACCTGATCGAATGTTACATTCTCGCCAGCCTCTACTCCAAGCTTCTCAATGGTAATGATATCGCCTTCGGATACTTTGTACTGCTTACCACCTGTTGCAATAATTGCGTACATAAATGGCACCTCCTATTATCATTACTCGCCAGCTACGGTGCTGTCCGAAGTAAAAATGGACAGACTTACTCAACCTCACTGTGCGGCATACTCATGTATAGTATCATGAAAGAATTGCAAAGTCAACTTTTCTTTACTGTTTGTTTCAGACTTTTCGAGACTTTCTCTCGGGTCAGCTCCATCAGTCCCAATTTGGTAATATCCAGAACGTTTACCTTGCGCTCATCCTGCTTTACATAGGACTTCATGGCGCTTAGCAGCGCTTCCTGATCGGATTCCGCCTCCATATTCACAAAATCAATGAGAATCATGCCGGAAATGTTGCGCAGTCGCAGTTGTCTGGCAATTTCCTTGCCGGCTTCCAGATTCAAGGCGAAAACTTCGTCAGACCGCTTCTTCTTTCCCTGTTTTTTGGCACTGTTTACATCAATGGCCGTCAGGGTCTCCATGGATTCAATGAGGATATTGGCCCCACTGTCCAACCAGACGGTTTTCTGTAACAGTTCCTCCAACTGGGAGGACAAGGAATACAATTTAAATAATGGATACGACGTATCCATATATAAGGAAAGCATTTCGGCTGGCAAGTCTACGACTCCATTCGCACAAGCCTCCGTAAGCTCCTCATAAATGTCCCTATCATCTGTGACCACACGGAAGTTACCATCCGACAATGAATCCCCATACAGGGCCATATAACGGCGCATGGAAGGGATGATATCGGAAGGTGGTTCATACAATAAGGAAAAACAGGTGGCATGGGCCCCGCGATGGGCCAAATCCGCCGCATCTGCCATTAACCCATCTACTTCCTGTCGAATGTCCTCCTTGGAACAGCCTGCTACATTGGTCCGAAGCAATAAATGCCCGGTGCTATCATCATATTCTTCTAAGAATGCCTTCCAGTCTTCCCGCTCTTTTTTCGATAACTTCTTAGACACCCCATGCACACCCCTGCCATAGGTCAGACAACCATGCTCGCTTTTCAGTTCATAGAACTGGGTGACCACCGCGAATTTGGTCTTAATGGCATCCGTTTCTACCTGCACCAGTAGTTCCTCGTCAGAGCGTAACGGATGATCACAGGAGGAAAACGGCAAATAAGCCTTTGTCTGCTTATCTAACAGCACAAAGGCGCAATGCATGGAAGGAACCAAATCCACCACTTTGGCGCGATAAATCCGGCCAACCAATGACGGAGATTCCAAGTCACTGATTGTCCACGTATCCAAATGACGGTGCTCATCTATGGCACCATGCGCCCGGTAGTCGTGGCCCTCATATGAAATTGTTGTAAAAAATACAGTGACTTGTTCCATCGCTTTTATTTCTTGGATAAGGACTGATATCCATCCTCTGTTGCTTCAAACATATCCAATCGGTGAATGCCTAATTGGCTGCTATCGAATTCCACGCCAAGCTTCTGATGCAAGGCTTCCATAACCAATTCCGGCTTCAGATTGTCTGTACTTCCGGTGGTAAGATACAAATAAAACATCACATCATCCGGGTTTAAGCAAAAACCGTCTTCCCAAGGCAGGTAAGATGTCGGATCCTCATAGCCTTCCGGAAGAAGATCTGCCATATCGGAAACCTTTCCTACCTTCATATCCAAAATCAACGGACGAATGTCCATTTCTTTCTCGCTTTTCTTGGTCTTTTTTACAACGACAATTGGCTCCTTGGTTCCGTAGAAATCCGAAACCGCTTTTGCATAATCAATGCTCTGATCCAAGCCGCGCTTAAAATAAACCAGG
>JAGDAL010000023.1 GCA_017959525.1 Lachnospiraceae bacterium
GATAACTGTCCCTGAATCTGACGCTCTGCCACCTGCTGGGTTGGCATGTACAGACTCATCTGTCCATCGTACTCTTCTGCTAAGTATTCCTGGAACTTGGTATTCAAGGACTGTGGCTCTGCCGCTTCCTCTTCGCTGACGCTCTCCAGCTCTTCTGCCGGAAGCTCTCCCGTCACCTGAAGGTACGGAATCTCTTCTACCAGGTTCTTAATAATCTCCATGTTCTCGGAAATCTCACCGGCTTCTGTTGCCTGCATGATTTCTTCGATATTCTTCTTGATCTCTGCCTGAAGATTGACGGTGTTGAATCGCTCCGGCTTCAGCTCTACCTTCGGAATGGTAATGGAATGACTTAGAATCTCTCCGTTGCCATAGGCCACTTCTTCCGGACGAATCTCAGTGATACCGTCTCTACGCTGCTGGAAATGGCGATACTTATCCTCCTGTTGTTTATCCAACGGATGATATAACATCTTCATCTCCAACGCCTTCTCTACATATGGGCCGTCGCCGAACCACAATGCGATTTCGTCGCAGATTTCTATGCACTTGTCTACCTGGGTTGTTTTGCGATATAAGCATGCCAACTCAAAGAGCCACTCCTCAATCAGATCATGAGCACGCAACTCTTCTAAGATTGCAATAAGGGTCTGGTCATCCGAACCCTTTGCTTCGTTGAGCTTATACTTGATGATATACTTCAGGCTGTCGTGAGGTGCAATCTCTACAAACTCGTCGTAGTATTCTTTTGCTTCATCGATGGCTTTGAGTTCGATGGAAATCAATGCCAAACGATAAATAATCATACGGCCAATCGGGGAACGCTCATGAGCAACTTCCAACAGCTCTCGCGCTTCCTCGTAAGCACCGCATGCCTCATACAGCTCGCTTGCTTTCAGTAATATATTGACGTTATGGACTTTGCGCCAGTTGGTTCCATCCAATAAATCCAACGCTTCATCCTGTTTCCCCTGTCGTACTAATCTTTTGATTTCATCCAGCCGGGTACTATACTCTAATTTGTCCACTTCATCCACCTCTAGAAGGATTAATTCCCCTGTAAATACAGTTTTTTTCAGTGTATCATACGGCTAATTTGATGTCAAAAACTGCAACCGCCAGCATCTATGGCTCTTCGGTCTCTTCCGGTTCATTCTCTTTTTGTTCTTTTTCCAACAAGTCGTTCTTATTCCGACGACCACGCCTCTTCGGCTTCTCGTCGGTTGCATCCTTAAACACCAGCTGGTTGCTTGCAGGATCTACCTCCCGCACATCCACATAGAGCTCTGTTTCGGTCGGAAGATTCCTTCGCTCCAACAGGTTGGAAGCTATCTCACCACAAATGTAATAAATCACAGACATCATCGGCACGCCGATAATCATGCCCGGAACTCCGAAGAGTCCGCCGCCTACAACGATGGCCAATACCACCCAGAAGGAGGATAAGCCGGTGTTGTCTCCTAAGATCTTCGGTCCGATGATATTGCCGTCAATCTGCTGCAGAATCAAAACAAACAACAGGAAGTAAATTCCCTGCATTGGGTTATTCACAAAAATAATAATCACGGTCGGTACTGCTCCGATGTACGGTCCGAATACCGGAATGATATTGGTGATACCGATGATAACGGAACACAGCACCGCATATGGCATCTGCATAATCAACATACTGATGTAGCAGATGACGCCGATAATAATGGAATCAATAATCTTTCCAATGATGAATCCGTAAAATACATCATCGGTTTTGCGTCCGATACGAACCAAAACGTTGGCCCAGTTCGGATCGAAAATACCATACAACAGCTTCTTGATCTGCGCCTTGAACTTCTCTTTGCTCATTAAGGTGTAGACCGAAACCACGATTCCGATGAAGAAGTTAAATACGGTTCGTCCAATGGAAATACCAAGACGGGTCACCATATTGACCACCTGCTCCTGCTCACCCAAATCGAAATAAGAACGGATAAAGGACACGCTGGCGTTGATGGCGTTGGTAATCTTCTCATCATCTTTGGCGCCAAGAATCTGCTTCTCAAAGCGACCCTTGGTCATATCGTTGGCCCAATCCAAGACATTGTAGACCTTCTCGTTCACGTTACGGATCAAATCATTCAAGGTCTCCACAAAAATCGGGGCTACGACGGCAAAGAACAAAAATACAATGCTAAGCAACAGTAACAATGCAATCACGGATGTAAGTGCACGAATGCGCTGCTTGGTACGACGCTCATTCTTGGATTTTTTCAAAAAGAACGGCAGTATCTTCTCTTCCAAGAACTTCATAATGGGATTCATTAAGAATGCCATTACCAGTCCGATGATGATCGGTTGGAAAATCATGGACAATGCGGAAAGGCCTGCCAGAAGTCCCTGGTAGCGCTGTACGCAAAAATAAAAAATGATAATCAATACAGCCGCAACAATCGCGGTCCACATCAGGCCCTGATAACGTCGGTAATCATCTCTGGCTTTGGACTTGGATTCTTCGCGTTTTGTTTCTTCTGACATACTAATCTCCGTTTCCTGTCTTCTTGCACAATCTGCCAGAGGGTAGTCCTCTGGCAGCAGTACTTCTAATTATTATGTGCTCTGTAGTAATTGATGAGGCAACCGTCTAAGATGATCTCTCTCTCATCATCAGTCAATGCGCCCATCTGTAAATCGAAGCGATGCAATGCGTTGTCTTTGACCACATATGCTTCGATGGTGGTTTGCTTGGAGCGAATGGCCTCCTGTACGTTCGGAACAAAGAGGTAATCTCCGTTGGCAAAAGGCAACTGGCCTTCGGCAATGGTAAATGGCAACATACCCCAGTTGATAAGGTTGGAGCGATAACGCTTGGTTGCATACTCATTGGCAATGTTTGCCCATCCGCCGAGCACCTTCTGGCAGCTGGCTGCCTGCTCACGGGCAGATCCGTCTCCCGGCTTCACTGCAAAAATCGTGCTTCCGATTCCGGTATTCTTCCAGTTGGCATCTCCAAAGGTTCCGGTAATTGCTTCCATCACTGCCTTCACTTCCGGTAGTGCTGCTTCCGGTGCCTCGCCTGCTTCGATGGCCTTCTGTCCGGCCTGTACTTCCTTGGCACGTCCCACGTATGCCGGATCCTTACGGGATAAGGTGAACTCCGCAAGTCCTAACGGATTGGAACGATAGGAAGAAGTCTCTCCGGATGGAATCAACTCATCGGTGGTGGTAACCGGATCGTGAATCTCGGATACAACCTTCAAAATCATATGTTCCGGCAATGCGCTCATAGCCGGCCAGTCCTTGATGTTCGGACCAAACTTCACTTCTACGCTAGGGTCTGCCACACCATGGCTATCGAATACGCGGTTTGCGTAAATATTCTTATCGAAGTAATACTTCGGCTTGGTGTAATTCACATCAATCTCATCCGCTGCCGTTAAGTATCCCTTGTTTGCTGCAGTTGCTGCAATGGAACGGGCATCCATCAATGCAACGGAAGCAATCTGTCCGCTCTGTAACTTGGAGCCTTCGCGGTTCGGGAAGTTACGTGTAGAGTGACGTATGGAGAATCCGTTGTTGCCAGGGGTATCGCCTGCACCGAAGCATGGTCCACAGAATGCGGTCTTTACAATGGCTCCGGTCTCCATCAAGGTTGCAACGCAACCATTTTTCACAAGTTCCATATAGATTGGTGTACTTGCCGGATATACGCTCAAGGTGAACTCATCCGGTCCGATGCTGGCACCCTTTAAGATATCTGCCGCATCCGTAATATTCTCATAACCACCGCCGGCACAGCCTGCGATGATTCCCTGATCGACGTAGAGCTTGCCGTTACGTACCTTATCCTTCAAGGTGAAATCCACCTGTCCGTCTAAGCTGACCTTGGCACGCTTCTCACAATCATCGAGAATATCCAGAAGGTTTGCCTTCAACTCCTCGATGGTATAAGTATTGCTTGGATGGAACGGCATCGCGATCATTGGCTTAATCTCATCCAAATGAATCTCGATCATGCCATCGTAGTAAGCCACCTGACCCGGATTCAATTCCTTATACTCTTCCACACGTCCATGGATGTCGTAGTACTCACGTACTGCATCGTCGGTCTTCCAAATAGAAGATAAGCAGGTAGTCTCTGTGGTCATAACATCGATTCCGATTCGGGTGTCGACACTTAAGTTCTTCACACCGTCTCCGATGAACTCCATGACCTTATTCTTCACATAGCCCTTAGCAAATACTTCGCCGATAATAGCCAGTGCCACATCCTGCGGTCCTACTCCCGGACGAAGATTGCCGCTAAGATATACACCAACCACTTCCGGACGGGCAATATCATAAGTCTTATTCAACAGCTGTTTTACCAGCTCCGGTCCGCCTTCTCCTACAGCCATGGTACCAAGTGCACCATAACGGGTATGGGAATCGGATCCTAAAATCATCTTGCCACCACCGGCCAACATCTCTCTGGCGAACTGGTGGATAACTGCCTGATGCGGCGGTACATAGATGCCACCGTAACGCTTGGCACAGGAAAGCCCAAACATGTGGTCATCTTCGTTGATGGTTCCGCCGACTGCACACAAACTGTTATGGCAGTTGGTCAAAATATATGGGATTGGGAACTTCTCCAATCCGGATGCACGAGCGGTCTGAATAATACCGACATAGGTAATGTCGTGGCTCGTGATTTTATCGAATTTAATCTGCAATGCCTCCATGTTACCGGACACATTGTGATCTCTTAAAATACCGTAAGCAATGGTCGCTTCTGTTGCTTCTTCCTTGGAGACTTCCCGTCCCACCTGCTTCGCGATCGCTGCCTTGGCTTCCGGGCCGTCTTCTATGAGCGTGTTCCCATTCACCAGGTATACTCCGTTTTCATACAGTTTCATGTTGATTCCTCCGTACCTTTCTTACTTTTCCTTTTTCCCGAAGAGCGAAAACACTTTGCGTGGCTCCTGGCCTTCATTGTCCTTCTTCTCTTCGCCTTCCTTCCAATCGAAATACTCTGCATCTAAATCTGCCTGCATGGATGCAATTTCCTCTTCGGAAAGGGCAGACTCTGCCGGGGTTTCTTCCCCATCAATGGCCAGGCCATTGGCGCGGAAATAGTCTTCGTTGATATGAATCTCCGGCTTAATATCAGCATATGGATTAACGGTTGGAGTTGCGGATGAACTATCCTTTTCCTTTTTGCGACGAACGTTCTCCTCCTCAATCAGGCGCAGATACTTCTGGGTATCAATCATGTCCTGAAGCTGGGATTTGAGTTCATATTGATTTTCTTTCACGATGCGTTTCTCTTCACGAATGCGTTCAATCAACTCCTGATGAACCGCATCAATGCGCTCTTCCGTCTCTTTCATAATGTCCTGGATCTCTGCCAGGGCACGGTCGGAATACATCAAAGATGCAGCATAAACATCCTCGGCATTCTTGCGCGCTTCGAAGACCATATCGTCGCCCTGCTTCTGCAGCTTGCGATTGGCCTTGTCACGGCTTGCTACCGTCAGCTCATGCTCTTCCATCATGTCGTACATGCAATCGTTGAGTTCCTTTAGAAGGTCCATCATTTTGGACTTCTCAATGACAACACGCTTCTTGCTGTCGTTGTATGGTTGCGCCTTAGAAAAAAGCACATGTATTTCTCTTAAGACTTCCTCTGTTCGATCCTGTGCACCCATTGAAAAACTACCCTTTCAAAAAATCTACTCATTAAATATAGCATAGGATAATTATGAGTACAAACAGGAATTGTCAGATAGAACCCCGGTCTACAATCGTGTAATTTAGGCAAATCCGGCGGGATAAAATGGACTCTTCCGGATTGCTGATTTTCTCTAACAGCATCTTCGCGGCATCCTGGCCACACTGGCGATAGTAAAAATGCACGGTAGACAGTTGCGGCTTGGCCACTTGATTCATCCAGCTGTCTTCCACTGCGGCAATACTGATTTCATCGCCGATGCGTAAATTTTTCTCGTATAACACCTGCAGAGCGCCGTTGGCTGCATTACCGGTGGCACAGATAATGCCGTCGATGGTAGCGTCCTCTTCCAATGCTTCCTTAGCCGCATCGTATCCGCTCTGGGCATCGAAGTCTGCCATCTTGATGGTGTGTCGAATGTGGGAATTCTTAAATACTGCGGCTTCAAAGCCTTTGCGTCTGGCAAGACCTGCCTGTAAATCCCGCTCCGTTACGCCGATGTAGCAGATGTTCTTGCGGCCGCGCTCTATGAGGCGCTTGGTTAATTCTTCGATGGCATGAAAATCATCGTGATATACACAAGGGAATCCTTTGAAATCCTGGCCGGTAATTACCAATGGAATGTCATTCTCCAGAAGAACATCCTGCTTCGCCGGGCTCATCATGGTACCCATTAAGATGACGCCCGCTACGTGGTTGCCGGACATGAGACGTACATAGTCCGCCTCCTTATCCTCCCTGTCATTGGTGCAACCGAGGATTGGCATATAATCTGCTAAATTGATGACATCGGTAATGCCCTCTAAGATCTGAGATACAGAATAGGAATGCACTCGTGGCACAATAATACCAATCTGGTTCATGGTACCGGTTCGCATACCTCTTGCGGTAAGAGACGGTCGATACCCGGTCTGCTCAATGGCTGCACGAATCGCCTCTTTTTTTTCATTGCTTAAGGAACCGCCGTTTAAATATCGACTGACTGCCGCCGTAGATACGCCGGCCAAATTTGCTACGTCTTTGATGGTCATAGGATACCCCTTCCAATGAAAATACTCTGTAATCGTTCTCATTGTAAGAGATTCCGGTTTTTCCCACAATAAAAATACCGCCAAAAAAATTGGCGGTATTTTGTATCATTAACCAAAACAAAAGCCGGACGTTACCTCCACAGTTAACTCAACCCAGGCACCCTCACGGCACATGAGACAATCCACTTAGTGCTGCTTCATTCCTGACCTGACACGGTTCGCGGCATCCCATCGCGCAAGACCCGGATATCAACGCCACTTATGAAGGGCAGCTCCGGCAAGTTCTCATTGTACAGGCTTTGGATAGGATTGTCAAACAAAGACCTGCTCGTCGTGATTGATCTTGGCGTACAGGTAGTGATCCTGCCAACAACCGTTCAAATAGATTTTCTCCCGCATCAAGCCTTCCTGCTCGAATCCAAGGCTCTCCAATAATTTCATGGACGGCGTATTATCCGGCATCACAATGGCTTCGATGCGATGCAAGGACATCTCGCGAAACATCACTTCATTGCCAAGCTCTAGCGCTTCATGCATCAAGCCTCTCCGGCGATATTCCCCATCCATCTTGTAGCCTAACTGGCAGCAGGAGTAGTAGGTTCCGGTGATATTCCGATAGCTGGCCGTTCCGATAATCCGAAGCGGATTGCTCTTCTCAAAAAGATAGAATCGTATCATCTGCCCCTTAATAAACGCATCATACTCATACTGCAGCACATCCTCATGGAAGCGCAGTTGCGTTGCAGATGGAAAAGACAATGGTTCATACTTCGCAAAGTCTTCTAGGTTGCGCTTGTAGAAGTCCAATACCATAGGGGCATCTTTCCGATTGCAGATACGCATGGTCATGGAGTCCGTTTCATACTTTGTATTCATGTCCCGATTCCTTTCCTTTTCTATCTATAAATTTATCGCTTTTTCCGATAAAATAACAGTAGTATTTCTCAATTTGAACAGGAGATTCTTATGAGCATCTTAGATACTCTGGCTGCTGCCAAAGAGGCGCATGCCATAGAGAAGGAGCAGAAGCTCCACGAAAAATATATGCAACTGGCCATCAAGGAAGCCAACAAAGCCGCTGCCATCAAGGAAGTTCCCATCGGCTGTGTCATCGTTCGGGACGGCAAAGTCATCGCCAAAGGTTACAATCGGCGAAACACGGACAAGTCTGTTTTGAAACACGCAGAGATCGACGCCATTCGGGATGCCTGCAAGAAGGTAATGGACTGGCGCTTAGAGGACTGCATCCTCTATGTTACCTTAGAGCCGTGTCCTATGTGTGCCGGCGCCATTGTACAGGCCCGCATTCCTACCGTAGTCATTGGTAGCATGAATCCCAAGGCCGGTTGTGCAGGAAGTGTTATTAACCTGTTGGATATGGCCGGATTCAATCATCAATGCGAAGTCATCCGCGGTGTTCTAGGGGAGGAGACCTCCTCTCTTTTAACCAACTTCTTCAAGGATCTGCGCCAGGAAAAAGCAGCTCAAAAAGAAGCGTTAAAAACGGCGGAAAAAACAGAAGAGCAATCTGAAGAACCTACCGAAGAATAATAAAAAGCTTCCCTACGAAGGGAAGCTTTCTTGTTATATGGATGTATCCGGTAAATTCAACAGATCGTCCACCGGTGCTGCCACTGCTGTCATCTGTTTTTCTGTATCAAACATATCTCCGGCTTCGTGGATGGCTTCTGCCTCCTCCACATCGAAGTCCTGTCCTAACATAATACTGTTACGGGAAGTACGCTTTACCTTGTACAACAGGTTGTCTGCCTCGTGGAGATAATTCCACATGGTCTGTCCCTCTTCCGGTACATGCCAGAAGATACCCTGGGAAATGGTAACAATTCCGGACTTGGAGCGGCTGTACTTATGCTCGTACTTCGCTCCTACAATGGTGGATTTTAACTCCTTGGCGATGGCAAAAACTTCCTGCGCCGTACGTCCTTCGTAGATAATCACGAATTCATCTCCACCATAGCGGGCACAGAATACGCCCGGATGGCGACGCAAGGATAAGATGCTGTCCGCAATAAACTGGATACACTTATCGCCGGCCTGGTGTCCGTAGTTATCATTGAATTCCTTAAAAAAGTCGATATCCAAGATTTCTACGCCGATGCCCACCTTGTTGGCGATAGCACGGCGGAAGGCTTCTTCGCCATACTCGTTGATCTTCAGGCGGTTATACATGCCCGTGAGTGGATCTGTCTCCGACTTCTTCTGGTATTGCTCTCTTTGACTTAAGGTCTCCCGATGCTCATCCACCAGATTGTAGAAGTTCAATCGCATGGTAATCATGCTGGAAATCATCAGGTTGTTCTCCCGCTCCTGCAAACGGGACAACTCATAGAACTGCGCTGCCTTCTTCTCGTAATTCATTTCATCGCCGATTTCCTGGCAATACTGAATCTCCAAAGTCAGAAGTCTGCGCTGCATATTCCGCACTTCGGTTCTGGCTGCAAGATCCATAATGATGGGATCCAACTCCCGATAGATCTCGTATTCTTTCTTGGCCAACAAGACCTGTAAGAAATCCACCACTTCATCAATGAATTCCATGATTGGGAAATTCTGATTACGAATGATGTGGACCATCTCACGAATACACTGCTGGCACGGTTCTTCCTGCTCTCTGCGATAGAAGAGCATAGCGCCAAACGCGTATACCGGAATTTTGCCCACTTCTAACAGATATGGCAGACACTCCCGCTCCAAACGGGTGTAGTACTGCATGGCACTCTCATAATCTCCTAACACAATGTAGGCCTTGCCCATACCGACGCATGCGGCGGACAAATCCAACACATAGGTCGGAGAATCGCTGTGCTGATTGATATACGTTAACCCTTCCCGCAAGTGCATAATGGCTTCTTTGCCGGCCTGCACGTTGCTGTAAAGGTTTCCTAAATTCATATGCACCTTCCACTCGATATCCGGCAGATGATACTGCTTACAGATGCGAATGGCTTTGATGTAATAATCCACTGCAATTGGAGAATCTCCGCGGGTATATGACATGATGCCAAGCATATTGTTGGCTACCGCAAGATAGCCCCACTCTTCCACTTCTTCCATGGGACCCATACATGCGAGAATCTCGTTGTAGAATTTGCTCATGTCATTCAGCTGGAAGTATACTTCTGCACGCGAAAAAGTGGCAAAGCCAATGAGTGCACTTTCCCCAATTTCCCGTCCGTATGCTTCTATCTTATTGCAGTGACTGATCACGTCCGCGGGACTACTCAACCGTCGGTCTCTGATGTCCCCGATATAAGCTTGTATATCACTGCGATACACACTGATATCCATACAATTCTCCGATTTCGTGAATTCCAGATATGTCTTTGGCTACAACTATATTATATCGTCTAGCGGGCATTTTTTCCATGCTCACAAACGGCGTCCGCTAAGGCTGCAAACTGCTCTAACGTCAGCTGCTCGCCACGTACCGACTCCGGTAAGCCCATGCCCGTAAGAATCTCTGCTAAGTTCTCTTTGTTTATCGGAAGGATGCCCGCATTATTCAACCCGTTCATCAAAGTTTTCCGGCGCTGATTGAATGCTGCCCGAATAATGGCAAACAGCATCTTCGGATTCTTACAATCCACCGGCGGCTTGTCATAGATATCCAGGCGAATCACAGCACTATCCACCTTCGGCTGCGGGATAAACGCGGTCTTTGGAACGATGGCCACGATCTCCGGCTTGCTATAGTACTGTACCGCCAAAGAAAGAGCGCCGTAATCCTTGGTTCCCGGGCCTTCCTGCATACGCTCTGCCACTTCCTTCTGGACCATAACCGTAATGGATGCCAGCGGCAAATCGCTCTCCAACAATCCCATGATGATTGGGGTAGTGATGTAGTACGGAAGGTTAGCAACGACCTTCAACGGCTTGTTGCCATGGGCTTTCACATAATCGCTTAAGTCCACCTTCAGAATATCCTCGTTGATAATCTCCACGTTGTCATAGTCTGCCAAGGTCTCAGATAAAATCGGAATCAGGTTGGTGTCAATTTCTACCGCCAACACGCTTCCGGCCTGCTCGCACAGATACTGGGTCATAGTACCGATACCCGGCCCGATTTCCACGACCGCATCATCCTTCGTAATGCCTGCTGCATCAATGATATCCTCAAGAATCATCTCATCGATTAAGAAGTTCTGTCCGAACTTCTTCTGAAAACGGAAGCCGTATTTTTCCAAAATTGCATTGGTATGTGCTCGATTTCCAAGTGTTGCCATATGCGCTCCTTACTTCACTCGTGAAAACAGGGATCTTGCATTCTACCTAGTTGTAATCATAACTTCATCTTGCGTGATTTCTTTGACTTTTGCAATGGTCTCGATTACATATGGAATGTAGGTCGAGTCATTGCGCATGCCACGGAACGGTTCCGGGGTCATGTACGGTGCATCCGTCTCTAAGAGGATGCGGTTTAGCGGAATCTGCTCCACCGTCTCTTTTAATTTCCGTCCGTTCTTAAAGGTCACTACGCCACCCACGCCGATGTAGTAGCCCATTTTCACGTACTCTTTGGCAATCTCCGGAGAATAGGAGTAGCAGTGAATCACGCCGGGTACGTCCATAGCATGGGCCTCCTTCATAATCTCCAAGGTATCGGCTGCCGCATCTCTGGAATGAATGATGACCGGAAGCGCTACCTCTTTGGCCAATGCCAGCTGGCGGCGGAACCACTCCCGCTGCGCTGCCTGCACATCGGCTTCCTTGTCCCAGTAATAATCCAGTCCAATCTCTCCGATGGCCACGGTCTTCTTGTCCTTGGCCATGGTGCGAAGTTCCTCCATGGTCTCCTCGGACAGATCCTCGATGTTACTCGGGTGTACGCCAACAGCTGCATAGATGTACGGATACTTATGCGCCAGTGCGAAGGAATTCTTGGCTCCGGCAAAAGATGCTCCCACATTAATGACCGTTTCTATATTCTCTTTTGGCAACCGCGCAAGCAGATCTTCGCGGTCTACATCAAACTGCTCATCGTCATAATGAGCATGGGTTTCAAATATCATTGGTTTCTCCATAAAAATACGCCTGTTGCTCTATGAGGAAACAACAGGCGTCTTCTAAGTCTTTATGCGATTTCTGCTCCGGACGGCATGTTCTTCTCCGGTGTCAGAAGTGCTAAGTTACCCTCTGCATCCTCTGCACATAACAACATACCCTCAGACAGAACTCCTGCAAGCTTGGCCGGCTTCAAGTTCACAAGAACCATAACCTTCTTGCCAACCATCTCCTCCGGAGAATAGTACTTGCGGATTCCGGATACGATCTGCTTCACCTGGGAGCCGATGCGTACCTGGGAGCAAAGCAGCTTCTTGGATTTCTCCACTGCCTCACAAGCGATAATCTCGCCTACCTGGAACTGTAATTTTTCAAAATCATCGAAGGTGATCTCCGGCTTCGCCTCAATATCGATGCCTGCCTCTTCACCTGCTGCAGGATTCTCAGCCTGCTCTAATGCTTTTGCTTCTTCTGCGCTCATACGACCTGCCTTCACAAGATTCTCTCTTGCTTTCTTCTGGTGTGCAAGGAATTCCTCGCGCTGACGAGCCTGAATTGCTTCTGCCTTAGCCAAGGTCTCTTCCTTGTCGAGACGTGCGAACAAGATCTCCGGTGCGTCGGTTACCTTGTTGCCGCTTGGATACAAACCAAACTCATGCAAGGTATCGAAGTCACGAAGAGAAGTATTCAACTGAGCAGCAATGCGCTCTCCGGTCTCCGGAAGGAATGGTGCCAACAGGGATGCTCCCATGATGATTCCTTCGGTTAAGTTGTAGAGAACGGTAGCCAGTCGATCCTGCTTCGCCTCATCCTTGGCAAGTACCCAAGGCTCTGTCTCGTCGATATATTTGTTCAAACGCTTGAATACGGTGAAAATCTCGCTTAAGGCATCTGCTACACGCAGGTTGTCCATCAGCTTCTCCACCTTGTCGTATGCACCGCATACCACGCTCTTCAAGTCATCGTCTACTGCTTCGCTAGCGCCCTTGTCGGTTACGACACCGCCAAAGTACTTGTTGCTCATGGAGATGGTACGATTTACCAGGTTACCAAGGGTGTTGGCCAAGTCTGCGTTGATACGCTCTACCAATAACTCCCAGGTAATCACACCGTCGTTCTCGAACGGCATCTCATGTACAACGAAATAACGGGTTGCATCTACGCCGAACAGATCTACCAAATCATCTGCATAGATAACGTTACCCTTGCTCTTAGACATCTTCTCGCCACCCTGTAACAACCAAGGATGTCCGAAAATCTGCTTCGGCAACGGCTCACCGAGAGCCATCAAAAAGATTGGCCAGTAAATGGTATGGAAACGAATGATATCCTTACCGATCAAGTGCAAATCTGCCGGCCAGTACTTCTTGTACATATCTGTAGAATTGCCTTCTGCATCATAACCAACGCCGGTAATGTAGTTGGTCAATGCATCCAGCCATACGTATACAACATGATCCGGATCAAAGTCTACCGGAATACCCCACTTAAAGGAGGTACGGGAAACACACAAATCCTGTAATCCCGGAAGTAAGAAGTTGTTCATCATCTCGTTCTTACGGGATACCGGCTGAATGAACTCCGGATGGGTGTTGATGTATTCAATCAACTGATCTGCATACTTGGTCATCTTGAAGAAGTATGCCTCTTCCTTCTCCGGATGTACGTTACCGCCGCATACCGGGCACTTACCGTCTTCGGTTACCTGAGACTTGGTGTAGAATGCCTCACACTCGGTACAGTACAGTCCCTCGTAGGAACCCTTATAAATATCGCCCTGATCGTAGAGCTTCTTGAAGATCTTCTGAACCTGCTTCTCATGATCTGCATCCGTAGTACGGATAAAACGATCGTAAGAAGTGTTCATCAAATCCCACAGATGCTTAATGCATCCTGCGGTCTCATCAACGAATTCCTTCGGTGATTCACCCTCTTCGATGGCGCGTGTTTCGATTTTCTGTCCATGCTCATCACTACCGGTCTGGAAACGAACATCATATCCGTCAGCTCTCTTGTAGCGGGCAATACAGTCAGCCAATACAATCTCGTAGCTATTGCCGATGTGCGGCTTACCGGAGGTATAGGCAATGGCTGTTGTCATGTAAAATTTACCTTTGTTGTTCATGTAACTTATTCCTCTTCCGTTGTTTCTTCGTCTTCTTCTTCGAAGATACTCATCTTGGTTCCGCAAGCATTGCAGAACTTCGATCCCTTCGGAACAACAGCGCCACAATTCGGACAGGCGTCTCCACCCTTCAGTCCGGCAATCTGATCCTTCAGATGCTCAATGTCTGCAGCGATTTCCTTCAAGGCTTCCACTGCTTCTTCTGTGCTGTCTCCATGTTCTTCGAAATACTTCTTGCCCAGCTCGATGTACAAATCCTGCTGCTTCTTCTCCAGGCTATGAAGTTCACTACTCAGCTTGGCAAACTCGGAAACATCCTTTGCCTTCTGGCCTGCAGCGTTTCCGACCTGTGTAAGAGTCTCACCAATACGATCTAATAATTCCATCCTATTTCCCTCCTTCACCCATAAATACCAATTTATTATAACAAAATACAGGGGTTTTTCAACGATAACCCCTGTATTTTTCTAACTTATCCACATATTAAAGATATGCACGTGCAATAATGTAACCTAAGAAACCGGCATAGCATAACAGCATGATGGCGCCTTCCGAACGGTTAATCTTGTGGGAAGAGCGGCTAAAAAGCATAATTAACAAGCTTGCAACTACTAAAATCGCGATATCGATGATGTTCTCTGTAAGCAAGTCCACCGGACTAATGGTGGCTGCGGTTCCTAAGATTAAAAGGATGTTGAATACGTTGGAACCAACCACATTACCAACTGCCATATCCATCTCGTTCTTCTTGGCTGCAACCATAGAGGTGACAAGCTCCGGAAGAGAAGTTCCACAAGCGACGATGGTAAGTCCGATTAAGGTCTCGCTGGCACCAAGTAAGGTTGCAAGTGTCACTGCGGAATCTACAACGAAGTCTCCGCCGAACTTAATGGCTACTGCACCACCGACGATAAAAATCAAGCTTTTCCAAATCGGTAAGACCTTGATTTCTTCCTCTTCTTCCGCTGCTTCTTGGGCACTGCGACGGGCTTTTAATGCGGAATGAACCATGACACCAAGGAATCCTACGAAGATTACCAGAAGGATGATACCATCCACATGGCCCAATCCGTTGCCAATAAATCCTAAAACCACCAACAGTACAGCACACAGAATGGAAAACGGCATGTCTCTGCGAAGCACATCGCGGCTAACCGGAATATCACACACCAGGGCGCTGGCACCTAAGACCACGATTAAGTTAAATAAGTTGGAACCAACCACGTTACTGATGGCCAGGGAATTGGCGTTATTCAAGGACGCCGTTACGGATACGGACAGCTCCGGAAGAGAAGTTCCCATGGCAACCACCGTCATACCGATGACTAAGCTTGGTACCTTCAAGGTTTTTGCAACAGAGGAACTACCCTCTACGAAGAAGTCGGCACCTTTTACCAACAACAC
>JAGDAL010000262.1 GCA_017959525.1 Lachnospiraceae bacterium
CTATGATTTCAAGACCGGAAAGAGTGAGTGCATCTATAAAAAGAGCGACTACGGCATTGGTGGATTCTTCGAGATGAACGGAAAGCTCTATTGCCAGGCTTCCGATATGAAGACCTATGGCGTGAATCAGACATCGGATGTATATCGCTTAGAGAATGGAGAACTGCACAAGGTCTATGTGCCGGAAGTATCTCTCTATTCCAGCGTCATCGGTGATACTGCAGAAGGTGGCAATGGATTCTACTGTGATGGCAAGGAATTCTTAACCTTTGCAACCGTTCGTGACCATAATGCCATCTTCCGTTTGACTGCATCCCGTGGCAAGCTGGTACAGGAAACCGTCTGGGAAGAGGATGGCATGCTGTGCTCCATGGATGTGAAGGACGAGCAGATTGCAGTGGTATACCAGGATTGGAACCATGTGGCAGAACTGTATGTCATGGGCCGTGACGGCAAAAACATGACAAAGGTGACAAGCCTCAATGACAAGGCACTGGAAGGCAGATACATTGCCAAGCCAAATCGGCTGGATTACACCTCTTGTGGATTGGACTTAAGAGGATGGGTACTCTTGCCGGAGGATTATTCTCCGATGAAGAAGTATCCGGCCATTTTAGATGTACATGGTGGTCCGCGCGGTGTTTACGGTGAGACCTTCTTCCATGAGATGCAGTATTGGGTATCCCGTGGATTCATTGTGTTTTTCACTAATATTAAGGGCTCTGACGGACGTGGCGATGCATTTGCAGATATTCGCGGAGATTACGGCGGAACCGACTTTACCAACCTGATGGACTTCACCGATGCAGTGTTGGCAGCTTATCCGAATATTGACAAGAAGCGCATCTGTGAGACCGGCGGTAGCTACGGCGGATTCATGACCAACTGGATTATCGGACATACGGATCGCTTTGCTGCTTGCGCATCTCAGCGCTCCATCAGTAACTGGGTGTCCTTCTCCTATATTTCCGATATCGGAGAATATTTCGGACCGGACCAGTGTGGTGCCAAGAATACCTTCGGTGAGAAGAACCACGAGATTCTCTGGGAGCATTCTCCGCTGAAGTATGCAGATCAAGTGAAGACACCAACCTTGTTCCTCCACAGTGATGAGGATTATCGTTGCCCGTTGCCGGAAGGTATGCAGATGATGCAGGCCTTGGCAGCCCGTGGCATTGATACCAGATTGATTGTGTTCAAGGGAGAAAATCATGAACTGTCCCGCTCCGGTAAGCCGAAGCATCGCATTCGTCGACTGGATGAGATTACGACCTGGTTTGAAAATCATATCAAATAATAAGAACGCTTCCGACTTGTTGTGGTCGGAAGCGTTTTTTTGGTTACTGTAATTTTTTTAGATAAGATTCGACGACTTTTGTAATCAGTGAATCGCTAATTACCAGTTGCGCCGCCGGGGAAGCATCCTTGCAGAGGATGGCTGGTTGGCCCTTCTTGGACAGGATACTAAGATGGGCAAACGGAATGTGTGGAAGCTCCACGCATTTATAGCCGGTGTGTTCCTTGGCGTAAGCTCTTGTGGAAGCCAAATGCTGTTCATATTCTTCATAGTTATAGAAGATGGCAGCACCAAGGAAGAGACCGGATACATCCAATGTCAGCGGATGAGTAGCAAACTGGTCCTTATCGATGACCGGATAGCTTACGGTATACTTGCTGCCCTTGCCGGCGGCATCTGCCTGTTTGCGCAGGTAGTTGCGATAGTTTAAGATGCGCTCTGTAGTGGCTTCGTCTACCTTGTTCTGCTCTAAGATGGACTGCAGTAACTCCGGTTCCATGGTCTCTAGCGGCAGGGTGTTGTGATAGATATAGGTATTGCCATCAGCTTCCAGATATTCCATCAGATAACGATGATAATCCAATCGTTGCCCCTTCCGATAGACGTTCACCAGTGGCTGTCCGTCACGAATTAATTTCTGGAACTGCTCCATAGCGTAGGAAATCTCCGTTGCTCCGTCTTTGCGATAAGCCAGGGCCTCGTTGGACTTGGTGGAGACAGAGGTTCCGTAGAGGATATGATCCTCGGTAAAAATGGAGAGATTCCGATAGTCTTCCTTTTTGCCCGGAGTGACACGATAGCTTCTCATATTGCCAACCATGTACAGTGGCAGCCATTGCTCCAGTTCCTTTAATACTTCCGGGAAGGCCGCGGTGATTGGCTGCGCCACGCACAGAGAATGATTCTTCTGCAATGCATGAATGAGAGCGGCAATGACCCGTCTGCGTTCCTCGGATGTCATGGCAGAGAGACCTCCAGTGATGTCATCCTCCCAATACAGTGGGCCCGGAATCGGTTCGTTCTCGATGCTCTCTAGGAAGTCTGCAATACCGGAACGTACTTCGGATAAGGTCTTGTATCCGGTGGTCATGCGTTTTGCCAGCTTGGACATCATGCTCTGAGGCTTCTGGTCTTTGGCTAGGCGGCGCAGGTATTGCTGGAGATGGAAGGCATCGGCGTAACCGAAGAATTGCTCAATGGCTTGTTCTTCCTCGGTAAGAACAGCAGGTTCTTTGGACGCCGCCTTTGTTGTGGTAACTTTCACGCTCTTTGATGGTGCCTTTGGTGTTGTATTTACAACAATTGGTTCGCCGGAAGATAAGTATGCTACCAGCGCATCCTTGTCGGTTGTCTTCTGGCCAAGAAGTGCTTCTAATTTTTCAATGGCATCAGATGTGGTATAGTTGGAAGAGATGAAGGCGGCAGCCGTTGCAACGAATTCTTCCGGATTGGCAGGGCGGCGTTGTCCCTTGCGAATGCGGGACAGCAGGGATGGATCCACGCCGCAACCTCTGGCCATGGCAGCTTGCGTAATCTGCAGGGTGTCCATGAGAGAGGATAGGCGGTTGGCCAGATCGGCAGCATAGAGATCCTTCGGTGCAAGACTATCGGCAAATGCTGCGCGAATCGTTTTCTTGCTAAGTGTCGGATGCTCTAATTGTTTTGCCTTCTTGCCAAGTGCACGGGCAATGGCGTCAACCTGAGGGCTATCCGGTGCAGGAAGGCGCTCGCCGCTACGATATCGACTGATGACAGAGGGGGATAACTCGCAAGCTTCTGCAAGGTCCTTGGCTGTCACCTGTAATTCTTTCATATAGGATTTCAGTAATTCCGAAAATTCCATAAAAACCCCTTTCTATAGCTAATGCAGTGTCAACTATAATTATAGAACGATTTGACGGAAAGGGCATGACAAATCGAGAGGACTTTTTTTATGAAAATTGACAGAGCGCAAGTGCTAACCATGTTTGAGATTTACACGGATGCCTATGACAAGGAAGATGCGAAGATTCGCCTGAAGTATGAGCACACCTTCCGGGTGGCGGCATTATGTGATGAGATTGCCGGCAGTATCGGACTCTCCGGAGAGGACCGGGACTTGGCATGGTTGCTTGGAATGCTTCATGATATTGGGCGATTCGAGC
>JAGDAL010000024.1 GCA_017959525.1 Lachnospiraceae bacterium
ATATCGGAACTATTCAGGTGGGCGGCAATACCTACACTCCATTTGATGAGGATATCGTAACGGTAAATCCATATCTGGGAAGTGACGGCGTGAAGCCGTTCATCGACGTATGTAATGCCAACGACCGCGGCATCTTCGTCCTGGTGAAGACCTCTAATCCATCCAGCGGCGAGTTTCAGGACCGCCTGGTAGATGGCAAACCGCTCTATGAGATTGTAGGAGAGAAGGTTGCTGAGTGGGGCTTAACCTCCATGGACGGCGACTATAGTAACGTAGGTGCTGTGGTAGGTGCAACCTATCCGGAGATGGGAGCAGCCCTTCGTAAGATTATGCCAAAGGCAGTCATCTTAGTACCGGGATATGGTGCACAGGGTGGCCAGGGCAAGGATCTGGTTCACTTCTTCAACGAAGATGGATTGGGCGCTATCGTTAATTCCTCCCGCGGCATCATTGCTGCCTATAAGAAGGAAGAATATGCACAGTTTGGTGCAGCAAATTATGCGGATGCCAGCCGCAAGGCCGTAGAGGATAGGATTGCCGATATCAACGGCGCTCTGGCATAAGTTAGATTTTTTCGAGGTATTGTATGAAAAAAAGAGAAACAGGAATTGTAACGGAGTATGCACAGCTGACAGATGATATTTTCCGTCTGGTGGTACGTTGTGAAGCTGCCATGAGCGCAGTTCCGGGACAGTTTTGTAACCTTTATATGAAAGACAGTGGACATCTTCTGCCACGCCCGATTAGCATTTGCCACATTGATACCAAGGCGTCGGAGTTAACCTTCGTGTATCGTGTGGTAGGTGAGGGCACCAAGGCATTTTCTAAGCTGGATACGGGAGCAACCATTGACCTCCTTGGACCGCTGGGCAACGGTTTTACCCCAATCGAAGCGGAGCATCCGGTGTTGGTTGGCGGCGGTGTCGGAGTTCCTCCGATGCTGGGATTGGCGCAGGCCTTAGAAGGCAAGTGCACCGTGGTGCTTGGCTATCGTACGGCAGAGACCTTTCTCTTAGAGGAATTTGAAAAAACGGGAGCTCGTGTTGTAATTGCAACAGACGATGGAAGCCTTGGAACCCATGGTACCGTCGTAGATGCCATTCGTGAGAATGATATCGACTTGGATGTCATCTATTCCTGCGGACCGAAGCCAATGCTTCGCGCTTTAAAAGCATTAGCGGAAGAGAAGGACGTTCCATGTTTTGTCTCCATGGAAGAGCGTATGGCTTGCGGCGTTGGTGCATGTCTCGGTTGTGTCTGTGAGACCAAGGACGTGGATGACCATTCCAAGGTGCACAACAAGCGCATCTGTAAGGATGGCCCGGTATTCGAAGCAAGGGAGGTGATTCTCTAATGGCAGATATGAGAGTAACGTTAGGGGGAATCACACTGAAGAACCCGGTCATGACGGCATCCGGAACTTTCGGAAGCGGCATGGAATATAGCGAATATGTAGATTTGAATCGCCTTGGTGCAGTGGTAACCAAGGGTGTTGCGGACCATCCGTGGACCGGTAATGCCACACCGCG
>JAGDAL010000263.1 GCA_017959525.1 Lachnospiraceae bacterium
CTATAAAAATAGAACTGTCATACCCACTAGTATGACAGTTCCGCATTACTCGTTCTCGTCTAAAATATCAACGATAACCATTTTGTCTTCTTTCGAATCTGCTGCTGTTACTCCAGAGCGGATTGACTTAGCAATACGTCCCTGCTTACCAATAACCTTACCCATATCGGTAGGAGCAACTTTAAGTTCGACGACAATAGCACGATCTGTCTCTTTTTCAGTTACAACAACCTCATCCGGGTTGTCCACAAGTGCTTTTGCAATTACTTCAATTAATTCTTTCATCGTCAGTCCCCCGTGCTTTCCCAAATCCGGTTATTATTTTACAATACCAGCGTTCTTGAAGATTCTGTTAACAGTCTCGGTTGGCTGAGCACCGTTTGCTAACCACTTCTTAGCAAGCTCCTCATCTACCTGATAAGCGCTTGGGTTCTGGTTAGGATCATAAGTTCCGATCTCCTCGATGCAACGTCCGTCACGTGGGGAACGGGAATCTGCTACTACGATTCTATAGAAAGGTGCCTTCTTCTTACCCATTCTTCTTAAACGAATCTTAACTGCCATTATTAGTTACCTCCTAAAAATATAAAACTATAATTATTTATCTATGTTAAAAAGGAAATCTAAATTTACCCTTTTTACCACCCATCATACCAGGCATCTTCTTCATCATCTTCTGTGCCTGTTCGAACTGCTTCACAAAGCGGTTCACTTCTGCGATATCTACGCCTGCGCCCTTGGCAAGTCTGTGCTTGCGGCTCGGGTTCATCAGCTTCGGATTCTCGCGCTCGGCCGGTGTCATGGACTGGATAATCGCCTCAATATGAAGCAACTTCTTCTCATCCATCGCATTCTCCAGCTGTGACATCTGATTCTTGTTCACACCCGGAAGCATGCCCGGCATCATACCCATGATTCCGGATAAGCCGCCCAGCTTCTTCATCTGAGCCATGGAATCCAGGTAATCGTTGTAGTCAAAGCCTGACTTCTTCATCTTGCGGGTCAATGCCTTAGCCTTCTCAGCGTCGAAATTCTCCTCCGCCTTATCAATGAGGGTTAACACATCTCCCATTCCAAGGATACGGCTGGCCATACGATCCGGATAAAACTGTTCCAAATCGGAGAGCTTCTCGCCCATACCACAGAAAAGAATCGGCTTACCGGTGACTGCACGAATGGAAAGTGCTGCACCGCCTCGGGTATCACCATCTAACTTCGTTAAGATGACACCGTCGATACCAATCTGTTCATCGAAGGATCCGGCAACATTCACCGCATCCTGACCGGTCATGGCATCGACAACCAAAATCGTCTGTGCCACATCCACATTGGCCTTGATATCTTTTAATTCCTGCATTAACTCTTCATCTACGTGAAGACGTCCTGCAGTATCCAGAATAACAACGTTATTGTTGTTCTTCTTCGCATGTTCAATGGATGCCTTGGCAATATCTACCGGGCTTAACTTGTCGCCCATGGCAAATACCGGAACATCCTGTTTCTGACCATTGATCTGCAACTGCTCGATTGCTGCCGGACGGTAAACGTCACAGGCAACCAGAAGCGGACGCTTGCCCTTCTTCTTCATCTTGCCGGCCAGCTTCGCAGTGGTCGTGGTCTTACCGGCACCGTTCAGACCTACCATCATAATAACGGTAATCTCCTGACCCGGACGATAAGCAATCTCAGTGGTCTCAGAACCCATCAGGGAAGTCATCTCTTCGTTAACAATCTTGATGACCATCTGGCCCGGATTCAAACCGTTCATTACGTCTGATCCGATGGCACGCTCGGTGACCTTATTCACGAAGGTCTTGGTAACCTTGAAGTTAACGTCAGCCTCCAGAAGTGCCATTCGGACTTCCTTCATAGCCTCCTTCACGTCATCTTCGTTCAGGCGACCCTTACCACGCAGGTTCTTAAATACATTCTGTAGTTTGTCGGATAAACTTTCAAAAGCCAAATTACAGTTCCTCTAAAATCTCACTAGCGATTGATTCAATCTTGCTCATGGAAGCATCGGTCACATCCTGCTGTGTTAAGGTACGAATCTCATCCACCTTATCACGAATGTGCATAAACTTATCAATCAGATGTAGGCGACTCTCGTAATCTTCCAGGGTCTTGGTACAGCGACGAATCAAATCGTGTACACCCTGGCGGGAAATCCCCTGCGCCTCTGCCACTTCCGCAAGTGACAAATCTTCCAACACATATGCTTCGAAGATACTGCGCTGATGATCATTCAACAGTTCCCCGTAGAAATCATATAGATAACCTTGTCTGATTTTCTCTTCCATAACAATCACCTTGACTACTATACAAAAAACAAACAGGAGTGTCAAGTATTTTTTCTTGACACTCCGAAAAATCATAAAATCAAGGTTATGCGCCCTGCATGGCCTCCAAAATCTCAGCCCGCTCATCCATAATAGCCTGCATAATACGGGTTGCTTTGGCGCCGCCACAAACATCCGGATGGTATTGTTTTACCAGGATGCGGTATTCCTTCTTTAGAATGAGGATATCCTCATGGGCTTCCGGTGAGAACCAGCTTTCGGAAGCTTCCTGCTCCTCGAAGGCTTCTCTGGCCTGACGGAATCGCTCCTCTCTGGCTGCCCGCTCCTGCCGTTCTCTCTCTTCCCGCTTTGCACGGAAAGCCGGATTCTCGAAGCTGTCCTCCGGAATCTCGAAGTGGGCCTCTTCCGTCTCCGGATAAACACGAGACTCCATGCCCATATCCTTATCCACCGGTGTAATGAAGTACAAGTCCTTATACTTGGCCACCCGCCACTGGGCGATGGTATCCGCCATTAATCGATACAAGCCCTCCACATCCATATA
>JAGDAL010000264.1 GCA_017959525.1 Lachnospiraceae bacterium
AGATTGAGAAGGCACATGCAGACGTATTCAATGTATTACTGCAGGTGTTGGATGACGGCCATATTACCGATGCGCAGGGACGTAAGGTAGATTTCAAGAATACCATTATCATCATGACATCCAATGCAGGCGCCAGAGAGATTATGGAGCCGAAGAAGCTTGGATTTGCTCCGGAGCAGAACGAGAAGGCAGACCATGAGCGTATGCGTTCCCGTGTTATGGAGGAGTTGCAGCATATCTTCAAGCCGGAATTTTTGAATCGTATTGACGAGACCATTGTATTCCGCGCGTTGAACAAGGATGATATGAAGCAAATCGTATCCATTATGACCAAGTCTTTGGTGGATCGTTGTGAGAGCCAGATGAACATTCATCTGAAGTTACGTGACAATGTGAAGAAGTATATCGTTGAGAAGGCCTATGATCCGAAGTTCGGTGCGAGACCTCTCCGCCGTAAGATTCAGACAGACTTGGAAGATGTTTTGTCTGAGGAGATTCTGGCACATCACATTGCTTCCGGTGATACCGTAACGGCAACCGTGAAAAACGACCATATTGTTTTCGAGGTAGATAAGCCCAAGGCACCTGCCAAGAAGACAACTACGCGAAAGGCAGCTTCCAAGAAAGCACCTGCGAAGAAGCCTGCAGCGAAGAAAACCACAAAAACTAAGGCTGCGAAGAAATCTTAAATATTTCTTAAATCGCGATGGTTTGGTGGAATTTTTAGGGACGGTATTATATAATTTACGTAACATATATTCTAGGAATTGCGCAGGAGGAGCACAATGGCTGTAGTTAGTGAATTGATTCGTTCAGAATCAGATGGAACGATTAGTTTTGGTGATTACACTAAGACTGAGAAGTCTAAGTTGGAGGACTTTAAGCACGACGGAGATGTTTACAAGGTTAAGACGTTCAAGGAGATTACCAAGTTAGAGCGGAACGGCATGTTCGTTTACGAATCTGTACCTGGAACATCCGTAGAGCATTTGAACGTTACTGAGAATCAGGTATCATTTACGGTTGAGGGCAGCGAGGATGCCAACATTACATTAGAATTAGAGCCTGAGACTGAGTATGACATTTCTGTGAACCAGAAAGACGCCGGCAAGATGAAAACAAATTTAGGCGGCAAATTAAGCTTGAGCGTAGAACTAGAAGTAGGAAGCAGTATTCCTGTAGTTGTTAAGAAAGCATAAGCGATGAGAAAGGCCCTGCCAATATGGCAGGGCTTTTTTAGGAGAACGTATGGCAAAAGCAAAGACCAGTGTATTCTTCTGCCAGAATTGCGGATATGAGTCCTCCAAATGGGCGGGACAATGTCCGGCATGCAAAGAGTGGAATACCTTTGTAGAAGAAGTTGTAGATAAGAAGTCATTAAAAGTAAGAAAAGACGTGGCAGAAGTGACGCCTCGGACCTTTTCCGAAATTGAATTATCCGAGGAGATTCGTATCTCTACCCATATGCCGGAGATGGACCGGGTGCTTGGTGGCGGTATTGTTCCGGGTTCTATGCTGCTTGTTGGCGGTGATCCGGGTATCGGTAAATCCACCTTGCTGTTGCAGATTTGTCGGAACTTAAGTGCGGACAAGATTCCGGTACTTTATGTTTCCG
>JAGDAL010000265.1 GCA_017959525.1 Lachnospiraceae bacterium
AATCAGTACTTTTAGAAGGAGATATATTACCATGAAGTTGGGCATTGCCGGTTTACCAAACGTCGGTAAATCAACCTTATTTAATTCACTTACCAAGGCAGGTGCATTGGCTGCTAACTACCCATTCGCAACCATCGATCCGAATGTGGGTGTAGTAGCAGTACCGGATGAGCGTATTAAGCAGTTGGGTGAATTATATCACACGAAGAAAGTAACTCCTGCAACCATTGAATTCGTTGATATTGCAGGTTTGGTCAAGGGTGCATCCAAGGGTGAAGGCCTTGGTAACCAGTTCCTTGCCAACATCCGTGAGTGTGACGCTATCGTTCAGGTGGTTCGTTGTTTCGAGGATGCCAACGTTGTTCACGTAGATGGAAGCGTGAATCCAACACGTGATATTGAAGTTATTAATTTAGAGTTATTATTCTCTGATATTGAGATTATTGATCGTCGTCTTACCAAGATTGCCAAGCAGGCGAAGATGGACAAGACTCTGGCGAAGGAAGTTGCCCTGATTGAGAAGCTGAAGGCTCACATGGAAGATGGCAACATGGCACGTACCTTCGAGATTCCGGAGACGGATGAGGACGAGTTGGAGTGGTTCAAGGGTTATAACCTGTTAACTGCGAAGCCAATGATCTATGCTGCTAACGTTGCAGAAGACGATATGGCTGATGACGGCGCTTCCAATCCACACGTTGCTGCAGTTCGTGAGTATGCCAAGAACGAAGGCTCTGAGGTATTCGTTGTTTGCGCAGAGATGGAACAGGAACTTTCCGAATTAGATGAAGAGGAGAAGGCAATGTTCCTTGAGGATTTGTGCGTGACCTCTTCCGGTCTGGATAAGTTGGTTGCTGCAAGCTATAACCTACTTGGATTAATGAGCTTCCTTACCGCAGGTGAGGATGAGTGTCGTGCTTGGACCATCAAGAAGGGCACCAAGGCACCGCAGGCAGCAGGTAAGATTCATACCGATTTCGAGCGCGGATTCATCTGTGCAGAAGTTGTGAATTACCAGGATCTCCTGGATTGCGGCTCTTTAGCAGCAGCCAAGGAGAAGGGTATCGTTGGTACTCAGGGTAAGGAATACGTGGTACAGGATGGCGATGTCATTTTGTTCCGTTTCAACGTTTAATTCAAATATCGTAATTTTGACCACAAGGTCTTGTAGTTAAAAATTATCGAAAGCCGTATTTTTTCTGGAAATGCTAGAAAAATACGGCTTTTTCGCTTGATAATTGTGCAAAAGTCACGTATACTAAATATGTCGTTGTATAAATTTTTTTACCAACATTTTGTGGTCACCACATGGAGGGGTTAGATGAAGTGTCCATTTTGCGGTAGTGATAATACCCGAGTAATTGATTCCAGACCGGCAGATGATAATAATTCCATCCGTCGTCGTCGCTTGTGTGATGAGTGCAACAAGCGTTTTACTACCTATGAGAAGGTGGAGACAATTCCACTGATTATTATTAAGAAGGACAACAATCGCGAGCAGTACGACCGTACCAAGATTGAGGGCGGTATCATTCGTTCCTGCCATAAGCGCCCGGTATCTGTGGACCAGATTACAAGGGTAGTTGACGAAGTGGAGACCGAGATCTTCAGTCGTGAAGAGAAAGAGGTTCCGAGTACCGTCATTGGCGAGATCGTTATGGACAAGTTGAAGGATTTAGATCCGGTTGCTTACGTTCGTTTTGCATCTGTTTATCGTGAATTTAAGGACGTAAACACCTTTATGAATGAGCTCAAGAAGATGCTGGACAATTAGTCCATAGTGTCTTTTATCTACGTGAGTTGGAGCGCAGGGGTTATTTTTTTACCGGAGCCGTCGATATATAAGGTGTAAGGAAAAAGGAATGTTTTTATAGGGTGAACAGATGAATATTTCAGGTATTTATCCATATAGTGGATTCTATAATTACAACAGAATATCCGAAGCCGCAGCAATCGCACCTGTAGAGAAGCCACAGGAAGCCGTTGAACCAACGGAAGAGGCAACCGCCGCTGTAGCTACTGCCGTTGCATCCGCTGATGCCAGAGCGAATCAGACCTTCGGTGCATTTGATTATGCGAACCAGTATCGACCGGACGAGAATCTTATGAACCGCAGCGTCGGCGTTGTTCGTTCCCTGGAAGTGGATCAGGCAATCTCCGATATGCAGAAAGATCAAGCGCTTCACCAGTATCAGTTCTTCGTACGCGAAGGAGCTGCTGCTGAAGGTTCCAACATCATTCGTGGTGTTGAGGACTTCACATTATAAGATTGAACTACATGCCCGTCTCCATAGGAGGTGGGCTTTTTTTCTTGCAATATTGATTTCTATATTATAAAATAGGAGAAGTGATTTTTATATTAATGAGGAGGATTCACGTTTATGATTACAGCCGGAGATTTCAGAAACGGTGTTACAATCGAAATTGACGACAAGGTATGCCAGATTATCGAATTCCAGCACGTTAAGCCTGGTAAGGGTGCTGCTTTCGTACGTACCAAGTTAAAAGATATTAAGAATGGTGGAGTTGTTGAGCGTTCTTTCAGACCTACTGAGAAGTTCCCAACCGCTCACATCGATCGTAAGGATATGCAGTATCTTTACAATGATGGTGATTTATACTACTTCATGGACGTAGAGACTTACGATCAGATTTCCTTGAACGAGGATGAGATCGGTGATTCTCTGAAGTTCGTTAAGGAGAATGAGATGTGCAAGATCTGCTCTCACAAGGGAAGCGTATTCGCAGTAGAGCCTCCATTGTTCGTAGAGCTTGAGATTACCGATACTGAGCCTGGCTTCAAGGGTGATACAGCTACCGGCGCTACTAAGCCTGCAACTGTTGAGACCGGAGCTTCTGTTAACGTTCCATTGTTCGTTAACCAGGGCGATGTAATCAAGATTGATACCCGTACAGGTGAGTACTTATCCAGAGTATAAGGAAGGTAGAGAATGAATTACGAAGATATGCCATTGTCTGAGCTTTTACAGAAGCCAGGTATCTTTGAGATATTCGATGACGAATTTCATAAGGATAGTTGGTTAGATGTTACAGTTCTTCTTGCATCTGACAGCTCTCTCAAGGATATCGTTGCTGACGGCACTGTTCCGGAAGCAGTCGTAGCTCGCATCTGTAAGCGACTGGAGCCAATCTTCCCACGTGTGGAAGAATAAGCGTGATGATATAGGACCATCCCATGTTTGGGGTGGTCCTTTTATTGCTTGTAGAGGCCCATTCATGATAAAATAATTAGGTAGTATTTATTTTTCTATGAGAAGGAGCAATAAGGTATGCGTATTTCCATTCAATCCGGATCCGAGTATCAGTACCTGACACAGGTCATGAGCATCGGCACCCCGAAGGCTACGGAAAGCACCAATACAACAGACTCCTCCCCACGTATCAGCGATGATAACTTAGAGATGTTAGAGAGCTTCCAGAAGGTGCTCAATGCCTACATCGCTAAGGAACGCGCGGCTCGGGGATTATCTGTTGGCTCCACGGATGGTATTCGTAACACAACAACAGCAACAACCGGAGACTTGGAAGTTCCGGAGAATCTGGTCCCATACTTCGAGGAAGCAGCAGCCACCTATGGCGTGGATATTCGCCTCTTAGAGCTGGTTGCAAAAAGGGAATCCAACTTCCGTTCCGATGCGGTTAGCTCCGCAGGCGCCATGGGCATTATGCAGTTAATGCCGGCCACAGCGGAAGGCTTAGGGGTTGAGGATCCCTTTGACGCCAGAAGCAATATTATGGGCGGTGCCAAGTACATTGCAGACAAGTTGAAGCAGTATAACGGCAACGTATCCCTGGCATTGGCAGCCTACAACGCAGGAAGTGGTAACGTGGCAAAATACGGCGGGATTCCTCCTTTTACCGAGACACAGAACTATGTTGCCTGGATCACCGAACGATACAATGCATAAGAGAAGGCCACCCGTTTTTGGGTGGCCTTTTTCAGTAATTTTCGCTGTAATTACAGAATTGATTTTCTTTTTTAAAATAGAAAATTTTTTGGAAAATGTGCTTGACTTCATATAGGGGGTATAGTATATTAGTCAAGTCGGTAACAACCGCAGGCTGGCGTGGCACAGGTGGTAGCGCACCTCATTGGTAGTGAGGAGGTCACGAGTTCGACTCTCGTCGCTAGCTTTCGCGAAAGGCTACGAGAAGAAG
>JAGDAL010000266.1 GCA_017959525.1 Lachnospiraceae bacterium
AGCTGGGTGTACATATTGCAGATGTATCCGAGTATGTACGGGAAGGTTCTGCGTTAGACCGGGAAGCGTTGCATCGTGGTACCAGTGTCTATTTGGCAGACCGTGTAATACCGATGCTTCCACATGTGTTGTGTAACGGCATCTGTTCCTTGAATGCGGGTGAAGACCGGAATGCGCTAAGCTGTATTATGACCATTGATGCTAAGGGACATGTGGTGGATCATCGCATTGTAGAGTCCGTGGTGAACATCAATCGTCGTATGACCTATACAGCAGTAAATGAGATCATTGAGGATCATAATCCGGATACCATGGCCGCTTACGAGGACCTGGTTCCGATGTTTGAGCTGATGGCAGAGTGTGCAGCACTTTTGCGTCATAACCGTAAGAAGCGTGGCTCCATCGACTTCGATTTGCCGGAGACCAAGATGGAACTGGATGAGCAGGGATGTGTCATTGCCCTGCATCCATATGAGCGACGCAGCGGTCAGAAGCTGATTGAAGATTTTATGCTGTTGGCCAACGAGACGGTAGCAGAGCATTTTCACTGGCAGGAAGTTCCGTTTTTATACCGTGTGCACGGAGAACCGGATGCAGAGAAAATTAAGAGCCTGGCTGCTTTGGTTGGAAGCTTCGGACATACGCTTCGTGGCAAGCATCAGGAGATTCATCCGAAGGAATTGCAGAAGCTGTTGGTAAGCATCGAAGGAACCAGCGAAGAGGATTTGATCCGTCGACTGACCCTTCGTTCCATGCAGCAAGCCCGTTACGATACGGAGTGCATCGGACATTTCGGTTTGGCGGCAGAGTATTACTGTCACTTTACCTCACCGATTCGCCGTTATCCGGATTTGCAGATTCATCGGATTATCAAAGAGGCGTTGCGCGGCAACTTAGATGAAGCACGCTTAGAGCACTATGAGCAGATTCTGCCGGGTGTGGCTGCGGATACCAGTAAGTTAGAGCGTCGTGCAGACGATGTGGAGCGTGAAGTAGAGAAGTTGAAGAAGGTTCAATACATGAAGAACTACATCGGCAAGCGTTATCACGGCGTGATTTCCGGTGTAACCAAGTGGGGAATTTATGTAGAACTTTCCAATACAGTGGAAGGTATGATACGATTATCGGAGCTTCAAGATGATTTCTATGAGTTATCGGAAGATACCTATGAACTCATCGGACAGGCAACCAATAAGCATTATAAATTAGGACAGGAGATTGCAATCGAAGTGGTGGCTGCTGACGAAGTGACGCGAACCATTGATTTTGCAATCGCAGGGGAAGAGGACTGTGAAGAAAGATAATATCAAAGTGATTGCCAACAACAAGAAGGCATTTCACGATTATTTCGTGGATGAGACATATGAGGCCGGCATTGAGTTGGTGGGAACGGAAGTGAAGGCCCTTCGTACCGGCAAGTGCTCGGTGAAGGAATCATTTATTCGTATCATCAACGGACAGATGGAAATCTATCAGATGCATATCTCCCCATATGAGAAGGGAAATATTTTTAACCGTGATCCGCTGCGCCCTCGCCGACTTCTCATGCATAAGGCAGAGATTAGCAAGCTGGAGCAGAAGATGAAGGAGAAGGGTTACACCTTAGTTCCGATTGAGATTTATTTCTCCGGCAGCCTGGTAAAAGTCAAGGTAGGCTTATGCCGTGGTAAGAAGCTCTACGACAAACGTGATGATATTGCCAAGAAGGACCAGAAGCGCGAAGCAGAACGGGAATTTAAGGTACGGAATTTTGGATAATTTTACAAAAATTTAGGTAATGTTGTGAGAATATTATGTAAATACTACATTTTGCGGTGATTCACTTCATTTTTCCTAGGAATAGTGTTATCATGAAACCGTTATTAGGATTTGTTTACCATTTGGGAGGCTAGAGAATGGGTATTATTAAAAACATCATCTGGAACGCAAGAGGTGCGGCTATCCGTCGTAAGACCCGTAAGCCGGAGAAGACCCCTTGGAGCCTTCAGACGAAGATTCTTGCCGGCGTAATGGCAGGAGTATTAGTAATTGGTGGTTCTACCGGTGCGGTATTGGCGCATCATTTTGCAGGAGATCAGGCAGACAGCAGTGGATTGGCTGTAATGATGTTGAATCCACCAACCATGGCAAATGTTGAGGTCTATGAACCGACCTACGTTGAGATTCCGAACTTCGTTGGAATGAATCTTGCATCCGACTCCTTGGAGAAGGATTTGACCCTGTACTTTAAGAGTGCAGAGAGCAAGTCCCGCATCGAGGGTGTTGCATTCCAGGTGAAGTTGATTAATCCAAAGAATGAGAGTTATCTGACCGAGTATCTCGATGAGATTGACCGCATCAATAAAGAGATTGCAGCTGCAAAGGAAGACGGTACTGAGAACGACCGTTATGAGGGTGATGACTTAGAGGCACCAACTGCTTCCGCAAAAGAGGGAGGCAGCAAGGTAGCCGGAGCAGCACATCAGAAGGTACAGCTGACTGCATCCCAGGTAAAGACCGAGGATCAGATTGCTGAGCAGAAGGCTGAGGCAGCAGATACCATCTCCGCTAACTTCGATGAGTTGACCATTGGTGAGAAGTTACTTCTCGATAAGCAGATTGCAATTCAGAGTTATGCAACCGCACTTACTGCAGTAGATGGTAAGAACTATGTGGATGATGACTCCGATGGAATGATCTACATCAACAAGATTGATTCCGGTAAGTACGTTGCTTGTATGGTACCGACCGGTTTTTACGATCCTTCTACGTATGCTACTGAAGTTACCGTTAAGGACAAGGTAGAGTACAAGAAGGTAGAGAACATTAAGGATAAGGTTAAGAAGAACGTTGAGGATGAGAAGCCTGCAGAGGCAGCTCCTCAGGAGGCAGTTCTTCAGGATACCGTTCCGTTTGTAGAGTCTACAAAGACCC
>JAGDAL010000267.1 GCA_017959525.1 Lachnospiraceae bacterium
ATGAGAAGATAGGAGCAATATGAATAGCGCTTTTTTATTAAAATATGCGGAAATCGCATTAAAGGGAAAAAACAGACATATCTTTGAAGAGACACTGGTCAAGCAGATTGAGTATGCTTTAGAGCCGGTAGACGGATCCTTCGTGGTGACCCGTCCGCAGGGTCGTATCTTCGTAGAGCCGCAGGGCGAGTGCGACGAAGAAGAAGTCATCACTGCGCTTAGCCATGTGTTCGGTATTACCGCTATTTGTCCGGTTTGCTTAACCCAGGACAACGGATTTGATGCATTGGCAGAGGAGATCATCGCTTATGTGGACCGTACCTATCCGGATAAGCACTTTACCTTCAAGGTAGAGTCCCGTCGTGCCCGCAAGAACTATCCGATTGAGTCCATGCAGTTGTCTGCTATGCTGGGAGAGCGCATCTTAGCTGCATTCCCGGATATGAAGGTAGACGTTCACAATCCGGACGTATTACTGCGTGTAGAGATTCGTGACCGTATCAACTATTACTCTAAGGAGATTCCGGGACCGGGCGGTATGCCGGTTGGTACCAACGGCCGTGCTATGCTGTTGTTATCGGGTGGAATCGATAGCCCGGTTGCCGGTTATATGATTGCAAAGCGTGGTGTTACCATCGATGCAACCTATTTCCATGCACCGCCATATACCTCTGAGAGAGCGAAGCAGAAGGTGGTAGACTTAGCGAAGATTGTGTCCAAGTATGCAGGCCCGATTCGTTTGCATGTGGTAAACTTCACCGATATTCAGCTGGCCATCTATGAGCTTTGCCCGCATGATGAGTTAACCATTATTATGCGTCGTTACATGATGCGTATTGCAGAGCATTTTGCAAAAGAGGACGGAGATCTTGGCTTAATCACCGGTGAGAGTATCGGACAGGTAGCGAGCCAGACCATGCAGTCTTTGGCATGTACCAACGATGTATGTACGTTGCCGGTATATCGTCCATGTATCGGTATGGATAAGCAGGAGATTGTTACGATCTCTGAGAAGATTGATACCTACGAGACTTCGATTTTACCGTATGAGGATTGCTGTACGATTTTCGTAGCAAAGCATCCGGTAACCAAGCCGCGTGTGGATATCATCCGTAAGAGTGAAGAAAAGTTGGCAGATAAGATTGATGCGTTGATGGAAGAAGCGCTTCGCACCACAGAGACCATTATCTGTAAGCCGGAATAAAATAAAAGCCACAGGATTTCTCCTGTGGCTTGTAACTCTTATATGATTATACGATATAAGGCTTTAATGCTTCTACAATAGCCGTATCCTCTTCCGCATGAATAGTTAAATCAATTGGCTGAGATAAATCTAAAGAGAAGATTCCCATAATTGACTTAGCATCGATTACGTATCTTCCAGAAATTAAATCGAAGTCACTGTCAAACTGACTGATCACATTTACAAAAGACTTTACCTTATCGATAGAGTTAAGTGAAATTTTAACAGTTTTCATTAGGCACCTCCTAAGGTTTTCTTGTTTATACGTTCATCCTAAAGTAAATGTGCCAAAAAGTCAACGAGGAAAGGCTACAAGAAAGGACTTTTTTATGAAGAGAGCAGCCCTACATAACCTTGGCTGTAAAGTAAATGCATATGAGACGGAAGCCATGGAACAGCTTTTGGTGGAAGATGGCTATACCATCGTTCCCTTTACCGAGGAAGCAGACGTCTATGTGATTAATACCTGTTCCGTTACCAATATGGCGGACAAGAAATCCCGTCAGATGATTCATCGTGCCAGACGTATGAATCCGGACGCCATCGTAGTAGCAGCCGGATGCTATGTGCAGACGGGTCTGCAGAATGCCACATTGGATGAGCATATTGCAGATATCATTATTGGAAATAACCGCAAGAACGATTTGGTTCCTGAGATTCATAAGTTTTTGTTAGAGCATCGTCATGCAACGGATGTAGCGGATATTAACCATATTCCGCAGGAGTATGAGGAGATGTATCTCTCCCGTACCGCAGAGCATACCAGAGCATTTATCAAGGTGCAGGACGGATGTAACCAGTTCTGTTCCTATTGCATTATCCCGTATGCCAGAGGCCGCGTGCGTTCCAGAAAGCCGGAGAATGTACTGGAAGAAGTGGAACGTTTGGCTAAGAACGGCGTCAAGGAGATTGTAGTAACAGGTATTCACCTCTCCAGCTATGGCGTGCCGGGAGAGTATGACCTGGTGGATTTGTTAGAACTGTTACACGGAGTTCCGGGGATTCAGCGCATTCGCCTTGGCTCTTTGGAACCACAGGTGGTAACGGAGCATTTTGCGGAAACCTTAGCTTCCATGGAGAAGATTTGTCCGCATTTCCACCTGTCCCTGCAGAGTGGATGTGATGCTACCTTGCAGCGCATGAACCGGAAGTACACCGCGGATGAGTACAAGCAGGGTGTTGCCATTTTGCGCAAGTATTTTGACAACCCGGCCATTACCACGGATGTCATTGTGGGATTCCCGGGAGAGACCGAGGAAGAATTTGCATCCTGTCAGGCGTTCTTGGATGACATTCATTTCTACGAGATGCATGTGTTTAAGTACTCCAAGCGCGAGGGTACCAGAGCTGCGGTGATGGAGAACCAGATTCCGGAGACGAAAAAGAGCGAGCGTAGTGATGTGCTTATTGCTATGGCAGATCGGATGTCCGAAGAATACCGGAAGAGCTTCTTAAATCGACCGGTGGAAGTGCTCTTTGAGGAGCAGGAAGATATCGATGGCGTCACCTACTGGATTGGCTTTACGAAGGAATACATTCGTGTGGCATTACAGGCAGATGAGGATTTATCCAACACCATCGTAACCGGTAGATTACATGAGATGTTAACCACAGAAGTACTCCTCTTGGAAAGAGACTAAACCCCGCGGTGTCTTTACTTTTTCATAGGCATATATTATTATAAATACAGATGGTTTTACATTTTATGACAAAGGATGTGACGATATGCAGGACTTAGCAAATACACAATTTTTTAAAGTAGAAAAGGACACACAGTTAGGTGTAAAACAGATTCTTGCTGATGTATATCAGGCATTGAGTGAGAAAGGCTACAATCCGGTGAACCAGATTGTCGGTTATGTGATGTCCGGAGATCCGACCTTTATCACCAGTCATAAGAATGCCAGAAGCCTGATTATGAAGGTAGAGCGTGATGAATTGGTAGAGGAGCTTTTGCGGGAATATATTAAGGCAGAGGCTTGGAAGAATTAATGGAATATAAGCGTATTTTAGGATTGGATTATGGCTCTAAGACCGTGGGTGTTGCAGTAAGCGACCCACTGGGCATTACCGCACAGGGCGTTGAGATTATTCGTCGCGAGAAGCCGACGAAGTTACGCAAGACCTTAGCACGGATTGAAGAGTTAGTCGCAGAGAAAGAGGTCGAGGCGATTGTCCTCGGCTATCCGAAGCATTTGAATAATACCGAGGGTGATCGTTGCGAGAAGACCGTGGAATTCAAGGAGATGTTAGAGAATCGTTTACATCTTCCTGTGATTCTGTGGGATGAGCGCCTGACCACCGTGGTTGCGGACCGCACCATGGATGAGCTTGGTGTAGGCAACCACAAGGAATTTGTGGATGAGATTGCAGCAATGTTGATTTTACAGAATTATCTTGATTCTTTAGCGAAATCTTGATAATCTAATACGAGTGTGATTATGGAAAAGATTATTTTTGAAGATATGGAGAGCGGTGAGTCTGTTGAGTTTTTTGTATTAGAGCAGACCACACTCAATGAGAAGAATTATTTATTGGTGACCGATGCGGATCCGGACAGTGAGGATGCCAACGCTTACATTTTTGAGCGAATCGGTGAGAACGAAGAAGAGTACACCTACGAAGGCGTTGAAGACGAAGCATTGTTGGATGCGTTACTTCCGGTGTTCGAAGAATTATTAGAGGATACTGATATCCAGTAGTTTCATATGATAGCAAATCCATAGGGGAGAGGAACAAGAATCTCTGCATTACCAGGCTAAGGCGGGTGAAACGGTGATATTGTTCCTTCTTGTGTTGCCATGCACTTTTCTTTTGCAGGCTGTTTTTCCTACATGGATTTCTCGTTGCGTAAGCAATGTATATAAAAGGGCGGAAAAATAATCACTTAGGAGGTTTAGTTTGAATAAAAAATTGAATAAGAAGTTACGAATCATTCCGTTGGGTGGACTAGAGCAAATTGGAATGAACATGACTGCCTTTGAGTACGACGATAGCATCATCGTAGTGGATTGCGGATTGGCATTCCCGACGGATGATATGTTGGGCGTTGATTTGGTTATCCCGGATATTTCCTATCTGTTGGAGAACGAGGATCGTGTCAAAGGAATTTTTATAACCCATGGACATGAGGATCATATTGGGGCGCTTCCTTATGTCTTGAAGGAGTTAAATGTTCCGATTTATGCGACAAAGTTGACCATCGGTATCATTGAGCATAAATTGGCAGAGCATAATATGTCTTCCCGTGTTCGTCGTAAGGTCGTGAAGTACGGACAGTCCATTAACTTAGGATGTTTCCGCGTGGAATTCATTAAGACCAACCACAGTATTCAGGATGCAGCAGCATTTGCCATCTATACACCGGTTGGAATCGTGGTACACACCGGAGACTTTAAGGTAGATTACACACCGGTATTCGGAGATGCCATTGATTTACAGCATTTCAGTGAGATCGGCAAGAAGGGTGTTCTTGCTTTGATGTGTGACTCTACCAATGCAGAGAAGCCTGGATTTACCCAGTCGGAGCGTACCGTAGGACATACCATTGACAGTATTTTTGCGGAGAATACCAGTACCCGTATTATTATTGCAACCTTCGCATCCAATGTAGACCGTGTACAGCAGATCATTAACTCTGCGAATAAGTACGGCCGTAAGGTTGTAGTGGAAGGCCGCAGTATGGTGAATATCATCAATACGGCTTCCGAGCTTGGTTATCTGGACATTCCGGAGAATACCTTAATTAGCATTGATGAATTGAAGAATTATCCGGATGAGCAGACCTGTTTGATTACCACCGGTTCCCAGGGCGAGTCCATGGCGGCATTGTCCCGTATGGCAAACGGTGTACATCGTAAGGTTTCCATTCAGCCGAATGATACCATTATTTTCTCATCTCACCCAATTCCGGGTAATGAGAAGGCTGTATCCCGCGTGATGAACGAGTTGTACCGTAAGGGTGCCAAGGTCATTATGCAGGATGTACATGTTTCCGGACATGCCTGCCAGGAAGAGATTAAGTTGATTTATTCTCTGGTTAAGCCTAAGTATGCAATTCCGGTACATGGTGAATATAAGCACTTGAAGGCTCAGGCTAATCTAGCCAAGGAGCTTGGTTATGACAGCGAACATATCTTTATCCTGTCTTCCGGTGATGTGCTGGAATTAGATGAGAACAAGGCGAAGGTAAATGGCCATGTTCATACCGGTGCAGTAATGGTTGACGGATTGGGTGTAGGAGATGTTGGTAACATCGTTC
>JAGDAL010000268.1 GCA_017959525.1 Lachnospiraceae bacterium
CCAACAAATCATATCCATCCACTGCCGGAGACATAGCCATCACCTTAGAGAAGGTCTCATGGTATTTGGCTCCGTTATAGAGGGAGCCGTATCCACCCATGGAGATGCCTCCGATGAAGGTATCTTCCCGCTTGTCGGACAATGGGAACATGCGACGGGTAATGGCCACCAGTTCCTCACCGATGAAGCGGCTGTAGTTCTCGTCCCGCTCCGGATGATCGATATAAAATGAATTATACCCGTCCGGCAATACAATTGCGATGCCCTTCAGTTCTGAGTGTTTTCTAAGGCTAAGGTACGTAGCAAGCACCATGCCTTCGCCACTGTAGCCGTGCAGCATATATAAGGTCTTATAGGGTGGCTGTACCCCAACGCCCGTTATGGCATCGTCCGGTAAAATCACCGTTAAAGATACATTTCTTTTCAAGCAAACAGAGAATACTTCCGTACGAATAAATGACATAGCTGACAACTCCTGTTACATAAACTTCCAAATATCGCCGGTGTCCACGTAGTGCACCTGCATGCCTTCCGGCAGAATCTCCTCCAGCCAGTCTTTCGCGAAGCGAAGGCCCAACTGTTCGAAGCTAAAATGTCCCATGTTAAAGCAAGCCAGTGGCTTCCCTTGAGAGACTGCATCACGAATGTAGGATAAAATATTCCACTCGATGACTTCTCCCGGAATAATGGCCTGGATGCCACCCACTTCCATACAACGAATCAACTCGGTGGAATAATCAGTGAAGGTGGTCTCGGTCTCAATGGTCTCGCCGAATCCATCCGGGAATAAGTGTCCTACGATGGCCACACGCTCAATCACGTCTGTTGGATTTCCAATATAACGCATGCCGTTAAGACCTACGTCTCGGATTAACTTTTCTCCCAACTGTGCTACGGTAGTAGGAGGAATATGGAAGGCATAACCGAACGGTACGCTCTTGTTATCCTCTTCATAATATTCTTCCCAACCTAAGTACTTAATCACGCCGGTAAAAATGGAATCCGGCTGATGGGCATGGGCATGATCGTGATCGCGGTAGATGACGATGCCATGCTCCTCTAAGAGGGCACGCTTGGTCTCATAGACTTCGTTGGCGAAATCTCCACGCCACTCCGGATAATCCGGTGTCATATAATAGCTTGGCTCATGGACGTATAAGAAGTTGCATCCCAAATCGATACATCTTTGAATGACTTCCATGGTAGGCACAATGGCTGCCACCACGCCGGTACACTCTACGTCGACGCTTCCGCTTTTTACCCCGTCACAACCATCGTATCCTTCCAGATGCGGATGGTAAGCTTCTATTCTCTCAATCACTTCACGAATTAACATGTCATTTCCCTTTCTCGGATTAGCCCTTGACTGCTCCGACAATTACACCCTTCACCAGGTACTTCTGGATGAATGGATAGATGGCCAGGATTGGCAAGATACCAATCACTGCCATTGCCATTCGAATTGAGGTTCCCGGCAAGTCCACAGATCCGGTGCCAAGGAGGGCGGCGTTGGAATTGGAACGTAATGCCTGGATGTTATCCATAATCTTCATCAGAAGCTGCTGGATACTGTAGAGCTTTTCATTGTCTACATAGTACAAACCGTTGGTCCAGTCATTCCAGTAGCACAGTCCCGTAAAGAGGCTGATGGTTGCAATAACCGGTACTGCGAGGGGGAGCATCACCTTCCAGAAGATGGTGAACTCGCTGGCGCCGTCAATCTGTGCGGCCTCAATGAGGGAATCCGGAATGCTGTTCTGGTAATAATTCTTTACTAAGATTACGTTAAACGCACTTACCAGGTAGTTCGGAATAATCAGGGCCCATAAGGTATTCTTGATATGGAAAATCTGGGTCCACATGATGTAGCTTGGTACGATACCGCCGTTGAACAACATGGTAAAAAATACGAAGAAGGCTAACAAGTTGCGATACTTAAAAGATTTTCTCGCCATTGGGTAAGCCAACATTGTTGTAATTAAAACACTTAAGGTGGTTCCTACACCGGTTACCAAGAAAGAGATTCCATATGCTCTTCCGATGGTGATGCCCTGCTTGATCATGTAGTAGTAGGCATCGGTGCTCCACTTTTTCGGGAAGAAGGAGTAACCGTCCCGAATCAGCGTGGTCTCTTCCGTGAAGGAAGCCAATACAATTAATAAAATCGGTAAGATGGCTGCCACCGTAAAAAGGATTAGTACGATGGTTGCTACCCGATTGAATTTCTTACTCTCCGTCATGATGATTCTCCATCCTTCCTAGAATAATGCGTTGTCGGAATCAATTTTGCGAACGATGGTATTGGCAATCATTACCAGCGCAAATCCGACTAAGGACTGATACAGACCTGCTGCCGCGGACATTCCTACGTCATTTAACTCCATCAAACCACGGTATACATAAGTATCGATGGTCTGTGTGGTTGCGTAAATCGCACCGGAGTTCTGCGGTACCTGATAGAACAATCCGAAATCTGAGAAGAAGATGCGTCCGATTGACATCAGTGTCAAGGTTATGATAGTTGGCTTCAACATTGGAAGTGTCACCTTCAGGATCTGCTTCAGCTTCGTTGCTCCATCTACGGCTGCCGCCTCGAAGATGGACTTGTCAATTCCGGAAATTGCTGCGGTATAGACGATGGACTGATATCCGATGTTCTTCCAGATGTATACGATGATCAAGATTACCGGCCAAGCACCCTCTTTTGCATACCAGGAAATCGGGTCCAATCCCAGGCCACCTAAGATGGTGTTATTGATAAATCCGGTTTCGGAATTTAAGAATGCGTATGCAATGTATCCGATGACTACCCATGAGAGCATGTTTGGTAAGAGCATCGCTCCCTGGAACCACTTTACTCTGGCTCTTTCTCCCAGTTCACAGATGAACACTGCGACCAAGATCGAGAGTACGGTTCCGATAATGATGAATGCCACGTTGTAGAGGATGGTGTTTCGGGTCATGATCCAGGCATCCTTGGTCTGGAAGAGGAATCGGAAGTTCTCGAATCCGCACCATTCACTACCGAAGATGCCACGGAAAAAACTGAAGTCCTTGAATGCAAGGAAGATTCCCATCATCGGTATGTAGTTGTTGATGATTAAATATGCGATTCCGGGCAACGCAATCAATAAAAGCGGTAAATCCTTCCACGCTTTTTTCTCTTTGGCTGCGCTCCGCGCAACTGCATGTTCTGTCTTCGTCATAGTCTCCTCCAAAATGTTCTCCGGCGGGAGGGCCGCCGGAGAGATGTGCTCAAAAGAGTCGTATTAGTTATTTGCAAGCCACTGATCTAACTGTTCCTGCTTACCATCTAAGATATCCTGGTATCCGGCATCCTGTAATGCAGATACGAACTTGTCGATCTCGGTATCCGGATCTAAGCTTCCGCAGTAGAGACCTGCTAAGTACTGCTGAATTACGTTGGTTACAGCGGTGTACTGGGTCTTGTAAGCGTCAGAGTCAAAAGTGAATCCCATTGCAGGAGAAGTTTTTGCCTTCTCGTTCTGCTCTAACTCCCAAGCTAAGGATTCCGGATTGGTTCCTGCGGTTGGGTACATTAAGAAGAAGTTGCCCAATGTTCCGCAAGATAACTGTGCGGTATAAGGTACGGTGGTTGCATCCTCACCTTCCGGATAGGATACGCTGCCGTCTGCGTTCAATACATAATCTCTGCCTTCGATACCGTAGATTAAGAGGTTAATCACGTCAGCATCGGTGTAGGTTAAGTTCAAGAACTTCATTGCTGCTTCCGGAACCTTGGTGGTAGAAGCAATCATCCAGCTTACTGCGTTTACATCAGAGGTAGACAGATAAGCATCACCAATCATCTTAGCAGCGATTGGGTTGGTTCCGCACTGTGCCTGAAGGCTTGCTGCGGTGTCTGCTTCCGGATAGCTGTATGCTGCAATGTATGCGAAGTAGTTGCCGCTGGTCATGCACTCTGCTGCAGTGCTGGTGGTGGTAGCTGCGTCCTTCATTACAAGGCCTTCGTTGTACCACTGACGGGCAAGCTCACATTTTTCACGGAACTCCGGTGTAGAATAGAAATCTACAACGGTCATATCATCGCCCATCAAAACACCCTTTGGTGAATAGAAGTCGTCGGTCAACCAGTCTACGTTATCCCAAACAACGTTCATTCCGATCTGTCCCTGCTGTACAGGAGCCAGTGGTGTCATCTCCGGATGTGCCTCTTTTACGGCACGAAGCACGTCGGTGACATCCTCAACGGAGTTGACTGCGCTCATGTCTAAGCCAAGTTCCTCTGCGATGTCCTGACGATAAATAATCATTGGGGTAAGGGCGATTGGCTTCATGGTAGGAATACCATATACCTTGCCGTCCTTGGAGCAAGCCTGCAGCCAGTTCTCACCAACCACTTCCTTGGTCTCGCTGCCGTACTCATCCAAAAGCTCTGTCATGTCGTAAGTCATGTCGGTAGATACGCAAGTATTGAAATTACCGAGACTCTCGAAG
>JAGDAL010000025.1 GCA_017959525.1 Lachnospiraceae bacterium
CTGGATGAAAACAGTAAGGAAGACGAGCCAACGGTCGAGGCAAAGTATAACTACAATTACAAGGAAGTAGCCAATAAGATCAAGCAGGCCAAGACATCGGTAAGTGCGGAACAGGCAGTTATAAGCGCCAAAAGAAAGGTCATAGAAGTTAAGCAGAAGATATCTGCGGGTGCGGGCAATGCAGAGGAACTGCAGCTGGCTCTTACCCATGCTACCAGGATGGAGATGGCTGCAAGGCAGAAGAAAAACCATCTTGAACTTGAAGAGATGATAGTCAACACCCAAAAGAGGGATAAGCTTCTTGATAAGCAGGAAGAAGTCGTGACAGATGTTAAGAATGCGGTCATACAGTCCGGTGAAGAGAAGCTTAATAAGGCGGCTGACGGGATCTTTGAACAGCGTCAGGATATGATAGAACAGGCCAGGGCCGAAATGAAGGAAAAAGGTGAGGATATCTCCGATGATGCTATGGCTAAGCTCAATGAGATGATAGCCGATTACGGTGAGGATGAGCTTGAGAAGCTTGAAGATGCCATGGATCAGCTGCAGCTTATGGAGATCGTTGATCCCCATATGAGCGAGGAAGAACTCAAGGAAGTAAAGATCAAACACCGTGCGGCTGAAAGCAAGGCCCTGGTCAAGGCGGATATGGATTATCTGAAGGATTTGATGGCGCTTCATAGCATCGCCCTGCCGGAATTGTCAACAGGCGGAATTGACGTGCAGGTATAAAGGGCTTTAAGATAGTGTTATGGAATATTTACTTACGGGAATTGTAATAACTGCAGTTGTTATACTGTTGGCTGTTCTTCTGGCGCTGGTCTCAAAGGGCGGCGCAGATGAATCGGAAGCGCGCCGTGCCGGAAGAAGAGGAGAACACTTTGCTAGTCGCTTAATCAGTGAGGTATTAGATGAAAGGGACATCCTACTCACGAACGTAACACTGTCCTATGATGGAAAACGTACGGAACTGGATAACGTCATCGTAAACAACCGCGGTGTTTTTATAATTGAAGTAAAGAATTACAGCGGAATGCTCATCGGAGAAGAGGACGACTTCGAGTGGGTAAAGAATAAGGTGACGGACGCAGGTAATATTTACCAAAAGACGGTGAAGAATCCGATTCCCCAGGTAAAGCGTCAGATTTATATCTTATCCGGACAGCTGAAACAGAGGAAACTGGACGTGTGGGTGGAAGGCTACGTGTTCTTCGTAGAGCGGAATAGCCCGGTACGGAGTGACTATGTTTTGGATACGCGGGCGGATATTAATCGCGTTATTCACCATGGAACGAACAACAATTTGAGCAATGCAGACAAAAAACGGATTGTAGAATCTCTGTTATAGTAAAAAACAACTGAATAAGCAACGCGTGCGTATTATCTTTTTAGGGCTTTTTTCGATTGAATGGAATGACAATTTGTGCTAAAGTGTAAAACTGTGTGCAATTTAATTTCGTGAAATGGAAAGGAGTCCAATTTTTATGAAGAGTTTAAGAACGAAGATATTAGCATGCTTCTTGGTTCTGGATTTTGTTGTAGTATTAGGTGTTGCGGTTATCGGTATTAATTTCCGCATTTCTGCAAACGCTGCAGAGACCTTGTCTAATACTTATATGGAAATCGAGCGTGATTTCGGTGACGTTGATTCCATGATGCAGGCCTTAGTGAAGCGTGTTTTCATGATTGATACCATGGAGCGTATGGGTGCAATGGCAGACGCACAGACCCAGGCAGCTCTTATTGAGCCGGGAATGACAGATTATGCCCGCTTACAGACTGCTATGGACGACCTTCGGATTCGAATCAAGGATGTGAAAGATCCGGAGTTCCAGGAAGAGTTCGCAGCATTGGATACTGCGGTAACCGGCTTCATGGAGTTATATATTAAGCTGGATGGCATGTATCGTAACCACAAATATGCAGACGCTATGTCTGAGTATTTCAGTTCTGCACATGAGTTGATTCTCGGACATGAAGAGAATATTGCATTGATGGGAGATCGCCTGACGGTTTTGATTAATCAGAATCAGAAGCGCTTGGCTAATGCAGAGTTCCAGGTACAGTTGTCTATTATTATCGGAACCGTAGCATTGGCAGTCGTATCCGTACTTGCTATTTTATTCGCATCCAAGGCGATTGCTCCGTTGCTTGTAGCATCCAAGCAGTTAGATGAGATTTTGAAGGAAATGAACGAAGGCCGTGGAGACTTATCCAAGCGATTGGATAATAAGACCAACGATGAAGTTGGTGTATTGGTATCCGGCGTGAACAATTTCCTTGCAACATTAGATGGTATTATCCGTAAAATTGCCAGCGAGTCCGGCAATATCTACACTTCCGTTGAGAATACGGTTGGTATTGTAAATTCTTCCAGAGATGATGTCAGCAATGTATCTTCCGTAATGGAAGAGTTGACGGCAAGCATGGAGACTGCAAACAATGCACTCTTAACCTTGAATGAAGGTGCACAGGACGTTAACCATGCAGTAGAGGAAGTATCCAGCCAGGTAGCTTCCGGTACAGACCGTGTGGCAGGCATCAAGCAGAATGCAACCGTAATCCGTGAGAATACGGTTCAGAAGAAGTCTTCTACCAATGCAATGGTTTCTAACATTCAGGATGGTTTGGAGTCTTCTATTGAAGAAAGCAAGAACGTAGAGCAGATTCAGACATTGACCGAGGATATCCTTGCGATTGCAAGCCAGACCAACCTGTTGGCATTGAATGCATCCATCGAGGCTGCTCGTGCCGGTGATGCAGGTAAGGGATTCGCAGTCGTAGCAGACGAGATCCGCCAGTTGGCTGAGCACAGCCGTGAGACCGCAAACTCCATTCAGGAAATCAGTAATCTGGTTATTTCCGCAGTGGAGACTTTGGCAGAGAATTCCAACAACATGCTGTCTTATGTACGTGATTCCGTATTGGCAGATTATGATGAGTTCGAGAATGTTGCACAGCAGTATTACACTGATGCGGAAGATATCAATGCGGTATTGGACTCCGTTAACGATAACACCGTTGTTTTAAATACAACAATCAATGATATGACCGCAGAAATCGATCACATTTCCAGAGTCATCAACGACTGTACACAGGGCGTTGCGGATGCAACCGAGAGTACCACCGGAATCTTAGAGTCTATTACAACGATTTCCGATGATTCTGAGACCAACCGTGATATCTCCCTGCGCTTACAGGAAGAGGTTAGCCGTTTTACAACGGAAGAGTAATTCTGTTCGCAACGGACGTGTAACATGTGATACAATGGTTTCGCATTTGAAAGTTGAGGTAAGAACATGGCAATTACAGAAGCTGATATTAAGCGAATTAACGAGTTGTATCATAAGTCTCAGGCCGAAGGGCTGACCGACGAAGAGAAGCAGGAGCAGCAGGATTTGCGTCGTGCTTACATCGAGGCAATGCGCGGAAACATCCGCAGTCACTTAGACAGCATTGTGGTTCAGCGTCCGGACGGCACCAGAGAGAAGTTACAACGTAAGAAAAAGTAAATACAACCTTTGAACTTGACAACGCCTATTATTCAGATATAATAGGCGTTGGATTTTTTTATTTGTCTTTGTTCGTAAGAACAGTTTTGCATCAATTCCGATGCGAAGATTCCCATGAATTTCTTTTATATTTGCATAATGAAGTCCGTATAAAGGGACACTGTCTTTGCTAGTATAAAAAATGTAAAAAATATGAGATTCGTTATTGACAAACGAATGTTCGTGAATTATTATAATTTTAGTGTTCGAACAATAGTTCGAGGTAAGGAGATTAAAACATGGCTCAGGAAGATAAGTTAAAAGCATTAGACGCAGCGATTGCACAGATTGAGAAGCAGTATGGACGCGGATCCGTTATGAAGTTAGGAGACAACTCCAACAATATGAAGGTAGAGACAACCCCTACCGGATCCATCAGTTTGGACTTGGCGTTAGGTCAGGGCGGTCTTCCGAAGGGACGTATCGTCGAGATCTACGGACCGGAATCTTCCGGTAAGACCACCGTTGCACTTCATGCAGTAGCTGAGGTTCAGAAGCTGGGTGGTATCGCTGGATTCATCGATGCTGAGCATGCACTTGATCCGGTATACGCGAAGAATATCGGAGTAGATATTGATAATTTATATATTTCTCAGCCGGATAACGGAGAGCAGGCATTGGAGATTACCGAGACGATGGTACGTTCCGGTGCGGTAGATATCATCATCGTAGACTCCGTTGCCGCATTGGTACCGAAGGCCGAGATTGATGGTGATATGGGTGATTCCCACGTAGGTTTGCAGGCACGTTTGATGTCTCAGGCACTTCGTAAGTTAACCGCTGCCATCAGCAAGAGCAATTGTACCGTTATCTTCATCAACCAGTTACGTGAGAAGGTTGGTATTATGTTCGGTAACCCGGAGACAACCACCGGTGGACGTGCATTGAAGTTCTACTCCTCTGTACGTATGGACGTTCGTCGTATCGAGTCCATTAAGCAGCAGGGTGAGGTCATCGGTAACCGTACCCGTATTAAGGTCGTTAAGAATAAGATTGCACCGCCATTCCGTGAGGCAGAGTTTGATATCATGTTTGGTAAGGGTATTTCCAAGTCCGGAGACCTTTTGGATGTAGCTGCAGACTTGGATATCGTGAACAAGTCCGGTGCATGGTATGCATACAATGGCGATAAGATCGGCCAGGGACGCGAGAATGCGAAGTTATACTTAGAGCAGCATCCGGAGATGATGGAGCAGATTGAGCAGTTGGTTCGTGCACACTACGGTATGGACGGCGAGGCTGAGGCTGCTGTGAAGGAAGACGAAGAATAAATCAATTGGTGATTGAATGACAATACTTGATATTCAATTAATACCCAGGAAGAAGAATAAATACAAGGTCCACCTCCAAGGAGGCTTGGACCTTGTCCTGTATAAGCGGGAGATTAAGACCTATGGCTTAGAAGCCGGTGAGGAGCTCTCAGAGGAGCTGTATCAGCGCATCATGGAGGAGACCTTAATTCCTCGTGCCAAGCGTCGCGCCATGCACCTATTGGAGAAGCAGGACCGTACCCGGAAGAACTTAGAGGATAAGTTGCGGGAGAGCGATTATCCGCAGCCTGCCATCGATGCGGCTGTTGCCTATGTGGCTTCCTACCACTATATCGATGACGAGCGTTACGCCCGCTCCTATGTGCATTTCCACCAGGAGGGTAAGAGTAAGCGCCGCATCCAACAGGACTTGATGCAGAAGGGCGTGGACCGGGATACCCTCGCTCGTGTGCTTGAGGAAGAGTATGAGACCTCGGAAGAGGATATGATTCGCGATCTGCTTCGCAAGAAGCATTATGATCCCGAGAGCGCCGATGCCAAGGAACGTTCCAAGATGTATCGTTTCCTTGCAGGCCGTGGATTTTCCTCCGGAGACATCAGTCGAGTGCTCCGTGGATATGAGGATTTTTCCTAAGAAGTTTACGCGCGTTTTTCCCTTGGAATCCGCCTTGCGTCATTGACACTTGTCGTAAGAAAGGTTACAATTTACTTGTTGTTTGATGACACGATATCTTCTATATATTGTGGGTACAATGAAAATTTTATAAAGGAGGTGCTCCTGTGCTTGGAATAGTTATCGCTGTGATCGTTTCACTTGTCATTGCGATTCCTGTTACCATCGTTGCTTCCAACGCTTACCACAAGAATGTGGATGCGAAGAAAATTGGAGGAGCCGAAGAACAAGCGCGTTCTATCATTGACAAGGCAGTTGAAGATGCCAATGCCAAGAAACGCGAGATCCTTGTTGAGGCGAAGGAAGAATCCATGCGATCCAAGAATGAGATCGAGAAGGAAGTACGCGAGCGCAGAGCTGAGGTCCAGAAGAGCGAACACCGTATTCAACAGAAAGAGGAGAACCTTGATCGTAAGTTGGAAGCGGTAGAGAAGCGTGAGAATGGATTGAATGCTCGCGAGGAACAGATGAACAAGGAAAAGGCTGAGATCGCAAAATTAAATCAGCAAAGAGTACAGGAACTCGAACGAATCTCCGGATTAACCTCCGAACAAGCAAGAGAATTTTTGTTAAAGACAGTCGAAGAAGATGTCAAGACAGACGCCGCAAAGTTAGTGAAGGAGTCTTTGGCTCAGGTCAAGGACGAAGTCAACAAGAAAGCGAAAGACATTGTGGTCAATGCCATCCAGAAGTGTGCAGCTGACCATGTTGCTGAATCTACCATCTCTGTAGTTCAGCTTCCTAGTGATGAGATGAAGGGCCGTATCATTGGTCGTGAAGGACGTAACATCCGTACATTGGAGACAATGACCGGTGTTGAGTTAATTATCGATGATACTCCGGAAGCAGTTGTTTTATCTGCTTTTGACCCGGTTCGTAGAGAAGTCGCTAGAATTGCTCTTGAGAAATTGATTGTGGATGGACGTATCCATCCGGCTAGAATTGAGGAAATGGTCGAGAAGGCCCAGAAGGAAGTAGATAACGCCATCCGTGAAGAGGGCGAGGCTGCTACCTTCGAGGTAGGAGTTCATGGAATCCATCCGGAACTTGTGAAGCTTCTTGGTCGCATGAAGTACCGTACCAGTTACGGTCAGAATGCTTTGAAGCATTCTATCGAGGTTGCGCATTTGTGCGGACTGCTCGCTGCAGAAGTTGGCGAAGATGTTCGTTTGGCAAAGCGTGCCGGCTTATTACATGATATTGGTAAGGCCGTAGATCAGGAAATGGAAGGATCTCACATCCAGTTGGGTGTAGAACTTTGTAAGAAGTACAAAGAGATTCCATTGATCATCAATGCGGTAGCTGCTCATCATGGCGATTGTGAGCCGGAATCTCTCATTGCAGTATTGGTTCAGGCAGCTGATACCATTAGTGCTGCAAGACCTGGTGCACGTAGAGATACCCTTGATTCTTATACCAACAGAATACAGCAGCTAGAAGACATCACTAATGATTTCAAAGGCGTCGAGAAATCTTTTGCTATTCAGGCAGGTCGCGAGGTTCGTGTCATGGTAGTTCCTGAGAAGGTAAGTGATGCTGACATGGTACTCTTAGCTCGAGATATTTCTAAACGTATCGAGGAAGAGCTTCAGTATCCAGGACAGATCAAAGTAAATGTAATTCGTGAATCACGTGTTACAGATTACGCAAAGTAATGAGTTTGAAATTGGCAGTTGGGTCTAATGACCCGGCTGCCTTTTTTGTAAGATGTGGGGTGATGGAGATGAGTAGTGAAGAACATGTAACGAGAAAATCCCGTACCTTAATCCATGCGGGCACCATTATTGATTATTATCAGGATGAGATGTTGCTTCCCAACGGCAATACAGAGATTTGGGATTTTGTACAGCATCGGAAGGGCGCCGCTTGTGTGGTTCCGATAACCGGTGATCGCAAAGTCCTCCTGGTACGACAATTCCGACCGGCCTTAGAGCGTTATACCTGGGAGATTCCGGCGGGACAGAAGGATACGGCAGGGGAAGATACAGCGGTTTGTGCACGCCGGGAGCTTCGGGAAGAGACCGGATATGACAGTGATCATATCGAGAAGCTCTTATCCTTGCAGTCTACGGTTGCCTTCTGTAATGAGGCCATAGATGTGTATCTGGCCAGAGATATCTATCCGGTGGGCAAGCAACAGCTGGATGATGCGGAAGCCATTGATTATAAGTTATGGGAAATTGATGATGTGCTAGAGCTTATTGATTCCGGCAAGATGGAAGATGGGAAAACCATTGCCGGTATCTTGGCAGCACTGCGGAAAATATAAGAAACACCGGTGAGGGACGATTCCTTCACCGGTGTATTTTTTAATCTAACATATCTGCAATGGTATAAATCAGTGCTTCGGAATCTTCCCAGCCAAGGCAGGCGTCCGTAATGGACTGACCATAGACCTGATGGTCGGAAATCTTCTGGTTGCCTTCTACTAAGTAGCTTTCAATCATGACACCCTTTACTAAGTCTTTGATCTCGGTAGAGTGACGACGGTTGTGAAGAACTTCACGACAGATACGAATCTGCTGACGGCACTGCTTGTTGGAATTGGAATGGTTGGCATCAATGATGGTGGCCGGATTGACCAAATCCAGTTCCTGACACATCTCATAGAGACGCATCATATCTTCGTAGTGATAGTTTTGAGTAGTGTTGCCGTGTTTGGATACGGCACCGCGCAGAATGGTATGTGCCAGTGGGTTGCCGGTGGTTTTTACTTCATATCCTGCGAAGGTGAAGTGATGTGGGTGCTGTGCGGCATATACGGAATTCAGCATGACAGCA
>JAGDAL010000269.1 GCA_017959525.1 Lachnospiraceae bacterium
GATTGAGACCATTGCAAAGCATTCCAAGCTTCCGTATACCCAGTGGTGGAGTGAGCAGGATCCGTTTTATTTTGAACAGGGAGGCAAGTAGGACATGAGCAAGATTATTGAACAACCAAGATATGCGTGTGCATTAGCCACGCAGCAGAGCGTGCTGGCCATTCCCAGAGCGATTCCGATTCTTCATTCCGGACCGGGATGCAGTAACAAGATTGGAGCCATTCGTACCTATGCCGGCTGGCAGGGAGAAGGCTACGCCGGTGGCGGTCATATCCCGTGTACCAATTCCACGGAGAGTGACATTGTCTTCGGCGGTATAAAGAAGTTACGCAATACCATTGATGGCGCCCTGAAGGTCATGGACGGTGATTTATTCGTTGTCATTACCGGATGTACCGCGGATATCGTCGGCGATGATGTGCCGTCCGTAGTTTATGAGTACCAGGAGCAGGGATATCCCATCATCAACATTGAGACCGGTGGATTCAAGGGGAACAACTATTTCGGACATAATCTCTTGCTAAAAGAAATGGTACAGACCTTCTTAAAGGGCAAAACTCCGAATAAGAAGAAGGGCTTAGTGAATATCTTCTCCGTGATTCCTTATCAGGATCCCTTCTGGAGAGGCGACTTATCTGAGATCAAACGCCTCTTAGCCTCCATCGGATTGGAAGCTAACATTCTATTCGGTAATGAGAGTGCCGGCATCAAGGAGTGGGAAGCATTGATCGATGCAGAGTTTACCCTGGTCTTAAATCCTTGGGTAGGCTTAGAGACCGCCAAGAAATTGGAAAAAGATTTCGGCGTTCCGTATTTGCATATTCCGGTACTGCCGGTGGGCGCAGAAGCTACCTCCGACTTCTTACGAACCGTGGGTGCATTTGCAGAGATTGATCCGGCAGTAGTAGAGGCAGTTATTGAAAAAGAGGAAGCTCGGTTCTATTCCTATTTTACGGATGCAGCAGACTTTTTTACGGAGACCAGAAACGGACTTCCATATGAGCTTTATACCATTGCAGATTCCGCCTATGGCATCGGAGCCAGCAAGTTCTTGATTCGGGAACTGGGATTCGCACCAAAGCGTGCCTTCGTCATTGAGAACGTGCCACAGAAGTATCGCAAGATTGTGGAGCAGGCCTTCTTGGAGATTGATGCAGAGTATGCAGACCATATCCATTTTGAAGAGGACGGTGGTGCCATTGAGGCGCGCATCGCAGGAGATGAGAACCGCCCACAGAAGACCTTAATTCTTGGCAGCCAGTGGGAGAACGACATTGCTCAGAAGCTAGAAGCACCGATTACACATCTAAGTATGCCGATTATGGAGAGTCTGATTATGAATAAGACCTATCTGGGTTATGCCGGAGGGCTTCGGTTACTGGAAGATATTTACTCCAACATCTTAAGCAATAAGGATTACACCTATCGTTTCCGCGACAAAGTGGCAATCTAATGCGGAAAGGAAGGGCGTATGACATTTGACTTAGGTTATGCTTTGGAATTGTTTGGAAAAAGCTTCTTGGCAGCGCGGATTACTTTTTTAATTACCATTGTATCCATGTTAATCGGTACCGTCATAGCCTTGGCAGTAGCCATGGTTAACTACAAGCAGCTGAAGATCCTAAGTGCAATCTCCAAGGTGTATATATCGTTTATTCGCGGGACCCCGATGATGATACAGATTTATCTGATTTACTATTTGATCCCGCGCCTGGTATACCGCTTCGTAGAATTATGGCAATTGAATTTTGATATCTATGCGATAAATACCATGGTATATGCCTATATTGTTTTTTCCTTGCATGCAGGGGCAACCTTAGGCGAGGTATTCCGTGGGGCATTGTCTACGGTAGAAAAAGGGCAGGTGGAAGCCGCCTATGCCATAGGGATGACCGGATGGCAGACCTTCCATCGGGTGATTTTCCCACAGAGTATTGTGGTGGCCATCCCCAATATCTGTACCAACTTTATTAATATCCTAAAGGCCACCTCCCTGGTATTCTCC
>JAGDAL010000270.1 GCA_017959525.1 Lachnospiraceae bacterium
AATCGCGGTCCGAAGATTCCGATTCTGTTTGCCATGGGATTGTTGTATTATCTCATGGGCTACATCGTGCTCATACGCTGTCGGAAGTTGATTCACCCGGTGAAGTGGGGATGCCTGATGGCTGCGTACATGGTCGGTATTGTAGCAGCAGGTTGGCAGGCTACCCATGAGAGAACCACGGTGGAGGTACTTGCCTATGCGATTATGATTCTCATGGGCCATCTGTTCATTCAGCGTCCGGAGCAGGTTGTGGATTTCTCCGTAGACATCTACAGCTGGTGGCAGTACCGGGAGCATCTGCGTCGTTGTCAGTTGGCGAAGCATCCGTTGAAGCTTCTGATTCTTCGCTACATCAACGCCAGCGAAGTCCGTGCCCTCTTAGGCGAGATGGAATACAACCAGTACATTCGTCGCACCGCAAAAAATCTGCGGGAGCTTATGGGCAACCAGTACGGATTGGTCAGCATGTATTATGGACCGGTGGGCTGTATCGCTATTGTTTTCGATGATGTGAATGCCAATGCGGAAGATTTGGTACAAAAGATTGAGGAGTACCATGAACTGCGTGCGGCGGAAGATGTGATGCCGGCGTCGGTATTGCAGCTTCGCATCGCAGTGGTACGCTTTTTGTTGGATATCACACATGTAGAAGGTATGATTAACTTCTCCGTGAATTTCCCGCGTTTGATGAAGGCCGGACAGACCTTGATTGAGCCGGAACAGATTGCCAACAAACCGGAGATTAAGATTCGCAATCAATCTGCTGAAATCATTGCAAGGGGCTTGGAACAGCAGGAATTCGAGATGTACTATCAGCCGATTTACGATGTGAAGCGACAGCAGTACATAGCGGCAGAAGCGTTGATTCGACTGAATGATTCCAAGTACGGATTTGTGCCACCGAGTATTTTTATTCCGGAGGCAGAGCGCTTAGGATACATGAAGCAGATCGGGCACTTCGTCTTAGATAGCGTGTATTCCTTCTTATCAGAGATTCAGGAAGAGGCCCTAGGCCTTTCCTATATGGAGATCAACCTCTCGGTACAGCAGTGTGTACAGAACAATCTGATGCAGGAGTTCATGCAGTTAGAGAAGCGTTACGATGTGGCACCGGCTCAGATTAACTTAGAGGTTACGGAGACCATGAGTGCTTTGAATCCGAAGACCATGACCAAGAATTTGGAGAACCTCTATCAGCGTGGTTACCGTTTCTCCTTGGATGATTACGGTACCGGGTATTCCAACATTGTGCGGGTCATTCACCTGCCAATCGATATTGTAAAAATCGACAAGTCACTGATTGATAAGATTGACGAAGAGCGTTGCCGCAACATTATTGCAGACACCATCGGTATGATGCATCACAACGGATTAAAAGTGGTGTGTGAAGGTGTGGAGACCGAGGAGCAGGCCAAGTATTTGCAGGCCATGGATTGTGATTATATCCAGGGATTCTATTATGCGAAGCCGATGCCAAGGAAAGAATTTGTTGCATTTTTACGGGAACATAATTTTTCATAAAACCATGCCCGGCAGAGGATTGTCGGGCATTACTTGTGTCTAAATAAGTAGACAATACTTTATTTTGTCATTTTTTGTCTGTGAATTTTGTGTTATGATAATACCACAAAAAGAAAACAAGAAAAGTGGGGATCAGGCATGAAGCAACTATTAGCGCTGGGGAAAATTAGCGATGGTGCACAAGCCGCATTTGACTACTTGGGACATTTCTTTGGAATGCAGACGTATGAGTACGGAGTTGACTCTGCAGGTGGTGTGATCATGGCCATGCGACCGGACTTACTGATGGTAAGTTTGGAAGATTTATTGGTGGCTCCCACTATGACCGTTGCCAACTTGCGCAATGACAATCCGCGCACGCCAATCATTACATTTGGAACCGTGGATGACAAGGTGAAGTTCGATACCATTGTTCCGGAGGAGCAGTTGGAGAACCTGATTATTCCGTTTGATGAGAACCAGGCACTGAACACCGTGTGTGGACAGTTGCGTATGGATCCGGAAGCCTTGCGCGCGCAGATGGCCAACCGTAAGAAAATCCTGGTAGTGGACGACGATGCAACGACCCTACGAAGCCTCCGCAGTATGTTAGAGGACCAGTACGAGGTACACGTAGCCAATTCCGGAGCCAAGGCCTTCGAGGTCATGGATGAAGTGATGCCGGACGTGGTGTTATTAGATTATGAGATGCCGGAGATGAGCGGACGGGAAGTCTTGGTGAAGATTCGCCAGACCCAGAAGCTGATGCGTTTACCGGTGGTATTCGTTACCAGTAGTTCCGGAAAAGAGATTGTGCAGGAGTTGATTGCACTGAAAGCTTCCGGATTATTATTGAAGCCTGTAATTATGGGCAATTTGACAGCCGCTTTGGATAAGGCGCTATCGGGCAAGTAAGACTTGCCGTGGGGAATGGAGATTTTTTTGACATGTTAAAAACAATACTTTCGTCAATCTATCACAAGATTGTTGAAAATATGCGGACGTTGATTTTCTGGCCATGTTTTGGTATCGCTTTTTATGCGGTGGAACAGATCAATCGCAATCCGTGGAAGTGTTTCGAAGTGGGATGCAAATGGGATGCCTATATTCCGTTTTGCGAATACTTCGTGGTGGCCTATGTCATGTGGTTTCTCTATATGGCAGGGACCATTGTGTATCTGATTTACAAGGATGCCAAGGCCTACGAGATTACCATGCGATTTATCATTCTAAGCTTTAGCATTACCATTGCGATTTATTTGTTGTTCCCGACGGTGCAGATGATGCGACCGTATAACATTACCAGAGAGAACTTTTTTATGGATGTGGTGCAGTGGTTCTATCGTCACGATACACCGACCAATGTGTGCCCGTCCTTACATGTTATCGGTACCTTAGCAACCATGTACGGAGCGCTAAACTCCGAACGCCTGATGCAGCATCGGGGCATGAAAGCCGCTTATGTGATTGTGGGATTTTTGATTTGCATTTCCACTGTCTTTTTGAAGCAGCATTCCATTGTGGATATCTTTGCCGGCGTGGTGTTGTGTCTGTTGATAGGACCATTCGTCATTCGCAAAGAAGAAGGTGCATTGGCCGAAGAAGAAAGCAAGAAGCGCAGCGAGGCTGCCTAAGAAAACGTATAAAATTAGCGCAAGGTTTTGTGGGCCTTGCGCTTTTTGATTGCTTATTTATCTGCGTTGTAGAGATCCTTGTAACCCTTGGAATTCATGGTCAGATGTCTTGGAAGACCGCCGACCATCATTGGCTGGTAATCACCCTGAATCAGTGGGCGAACATAGTCAATGAATTCTTCGGTTACGTAGTTGCCTTCCTTGTTGATCCAATCTCTCGGAACCAATTTCTCGTCGTTAGCGATGCGGTGAACATCGTATACACCGGTGGTACTTTGGTACGGATCATCGGAGAGACGATCGATAACAACCATGACACCGGAGATGCCTTCATCTGCAGCCTTGACTGCAGCACCGCCTACCATGAATGCTTCATTGATATCGATACGGCTGGCAAGATGTGCAGCAGCACGCTGCAAGGTGGAGAACTCTACGGCTCTGGTCTTGCATCCCAATTCGTCGTGAATATAGTTTGCAAGGAATGCAGCGGTACCGGTCATTTGGATATGACCGAATGCATCGACGGATTCACTGCCGGCGGTCAGCTGACAGATGTAAGTGCCCTTGGCATCCTTGATACCTTCGGAAACAGCGGCAACGACCACGTCTTTTTTCTTCAGTAACTTCTCTACCTGTGTCTTGAACTTCTCCAAATCGAACGGAACTTCCGGAAGGAAAATCATATCCGGTCCGTCACAATCCTCTCCCTTGGAAAGTGCGGTAGCACCGGTTAACCAGCCGGCATTACGTCCCATAACTTCGATGACGGTGACGTTCTTTTTCTGATAAGAGAATCCCAGGCAGTCACGAATGACTTCCTTGGTGGATGTTCCGATATACTTGGCAGCAGAACCAAAACCAGGGGTATGATCGGTGAGAGCCAGATCATTATCAATGGTCTTCGGACAGCCGATGAAGCGCTGCTTTGCGCCGGTTAAAATTGCATAATCGGAAAGTTTTTTGATGGTGTCCATGGAATCATTTCCACCAATGTAGATGAAAACATCGATGTCCATCTTGTCTAAGAGTTCGAAGATACGCTCATAGACTGCACGGTCTTCGTGGATGGCCGGCATCTTGTAACGGCAAGTGCCAAGAAAAGCAGATGGTGTACGCTTAAGTAGCTCCAAGTCTAACTCATTCTTGATGTAATCGGAGAGATCCACGTATTGCTCGTCCATGAATCCCTGGATTCCGTAACGCATTCCGTAAACCTTGTTGAAACCTCTGTCCATCGCAGTTTTGAATACGCCGGCAAGACTTGAGTTGATGACTGCGGTTGGGCCGCCTGACTGACCGACAAGTACATTACCTTTCTTCATAGTAAAATAACCCCCTTTTCGTATGGTATGTTGTACTTTTCACGCTCCTGTAAAAACCCTTGAAGTAACGGAACGCTACACATGGTCTTATTATATACTAAATTACTTGCGATATGGATATATTTTTAGAAAATTGCAAAATAAGTTGACGGATAAAGAAAGATGAATGATAATAAAAACGGATAACGTGAATTGTGGTTCACGAGAGGCGTCGTTTTTTCTTAATGGGGTGGGGAATGTATAAGAAATTAGATCCGGAAGCATTACAGCGCATCATGGAAGCGGGAATTGAAGAATTTGCCGAGTACGGATTGGACCGGGCTGCCATGAATCATATTGCGAAAACTTCCGGGGTGAGTGTGGGAGTTCTCTACAAATACTACAAGGACAAGGATGATTTTTTCTTGGCCTGCGTGCAGTATTCACTACGACTTCTGGAAGAAACCATGGCATCTGTGGTGCGCCAGGAGGCCGATCTGATGGGATGCATTCGCAACCTGATACACACCTTAGTACAAGAAGCACATGCGCATCCGGCGTACTATAAGCTCTACAACGAGATTACGTCGGGAAGCTGTAAAAAATATGCCGCGGAATTAGCTGCTCAGATCGAGGGCAGTACCGCAAAAATTTATTCCGAGATTATTGAACGGGCGCAGAAGGAAGGTCGCATAGAGTTTGCCGGAGATCCGCGCATGACCGCTTTTTTCTTCGATAACTTATTGATGATGTTACAATTCTCCTTCAGTTGCGAGTACTATCGCAGGCGAATGGGAATTTTCTGTGGAGAGGAGTATATGGATCAGCCGGAAGCCATTGGCGAGGCATTGATTCAGTTTGTGGCAACGACACTAGGGGGAGGAGAGGAATGTATGCGTTAAGTTACGATATCGGTACCACAGGATTGAAGTGCTGTCTGTTTGCCTTGGAGGGGGAAGTACAGATGGTGGCGGGACATTATGCCACCTACGGTTTGCATATTTTAAGCAATGGTGGCGCAGAGCAGGAAGTAGAAGACTGGTGGCATGCCATGGAAGAGTGCACCCATCAGTTGCTGGAGAAGACCGGCATCTCACCGGATGAGATTGCAGGCATCGCCTTCTGCTCGCAGATGCAGGGTCTTGTCTTAGTGGATAAAGAGGGCAATGCGCTCCGTCGTCCTATGAGCTACATGGACCAGCGTGCAGCGGCTGAAATGAAGGAGACGGAAGACTACGGACTATCGGTAGCAGGCGTGAATGTACGGATGTTGGTAAAGAGTCTTCGCCGGACCCATGCCGCATCCACTAGCGTAAAAGACCCGTTATGGAAGTACAAATGGGTACAGAAGCACGAACCGGAGATTTTCGCCAAGGTCTATAAATGGCTGGATGTCAAAGAATACTTGATTGCCCGGATGACCGGAGAATTTATTATGACACCGGACAGTGCCTATGCTACGTTCCTCTATGACAGTCGACCGGGGAAGGAAGGCTGGAGCAAGAGTCTGTGCCGGATGTACGGCGTTGAGTATGAGCACTTACCGCGGATCATCGGTTGTGACGAAGTAGTCGGTGGTCTGCTTCCACAGGTAGCAGAGCAGTTAGGATTAAAAGCAGGGACGCCGGTGTACGGAAGCGGCGGAGATGCAACGCTTATCGGCATCGGTGCAGGAAGTACCTGTATCGGAGATACCCATGTATATTGGGGAACCTCCGGATGGATCGGAACGGTGATTGATCGGCAGAAGGTGGACTTAGGGTCCATGATCGCCGGTATTGTTGGAGCACAGGAAGGCAAGTACAACTATTTTGCCGAGATGGAGACCGCAGGCAAGTGCTTCGAGTGGGTGAAGGATCATCTGGTATTGGATGAGATTAATATTTACCTGCAGAAAAAAGATGTGGAGCACTGTGTGGAGGCAGAATACATCAGCCTCTACGATTACATGTCCCGGGTGGTCAATGAAGTAGCACCGGGCAGCGGAGGTGTGATTTTTACCCCATGGTTGCATGGCAACCGGTGTCCGTTCGAAGATCCGAAAGCAGCAGGAATGTTTTTTAATATCAAGTTGGATACCAAGAAGCGCGAACTGATTCGTGCGGTGTTGGAAGGTATCTGTTTCCACTTACGGTGGATGCTAGAGTGTGAAGATCATAAGACACATACGTCAAACGTCATTCGCTTCGTTGGAGGGGGATCTTTATCTGCCGTCACCAGTCAGATGTTAGCTGACATTACGGGACGGCGGGTAGAGACCATTGTCCAGGCGAAGGATGTAGGAGCTTTGGGTGCAGCGTTGTTAGTAGCCAAGGGATGTGGCGTATTGCATGACTTGGAAGAAGCGAAACAACTGGTACAGGTGGAACATGTTTTTGAACCACAGGAAGAATTTAGTTGGATATACAACAAAAACTATGAGATTTTCAAACGACTGTATCGTGCCAATCGAAAGAACTATCGACTGCTGAATCAGGAATAGGGGGATGCTATGGAAGAAAAAGAATTACGACAACAGATTACAGAGACCGGTCGCAGGCTACTGCAGGACGGACTGGTAGCAAGAACCTGGGGCAATGTCAGTGCCAGAGTGGATGCGGAGCATTTTCTCATTACCCCAAGTGGACTGGATTACATGCAGACGAGGGATGAGGATTTAGCACTCTATCATCCGGCGGATAAGACCTGGAGCGGACCGCATAAGCCTTCCAGTGAGAAGGGCATTCATGCTGCAGCGTATGAATTGTTTCCGGAAGTAAACTTTGTGATTCATACCCATCAGACCTATGCATCTGCCATTGGCGTGTTCGGGTTTGATCGGCTTAGCCTTACGAAGGAAGAAAAAGAAAGCCTTGGTGGAATTGCTTTGGCGGGCTATGGGCTTCCTGGCACCGGTAAGCTGAAAAAGGAAGTGACCGCTGCTTTTGCCACCGGTGCACATACGGTTTTTATGAAGCATCATGGCGTGGTGATTGCCGCAGCGTCCAGAGAGGAGGCTTATGAGAGGGCCTTACTTCTGGAGGAGGTTTGTAAGCGAAATTGTGATATTGCAGAACAGATTGTGCCGATGCCTCAGGGGGAGAAAGCTGCACTAAAAGATGAGATTTTGTTGGATATCCAACAGACATATCCGAATGCCAGATGGGTGAATACGGAAGCAGTCTTACGTTGGGCTTTGTTACATCGTCCATTAACGGCGCAGCTGGATGACATGGCCCAGATGATCGGACGGCGGATTCCATGGGTGAAAGCAGAGAAGGAAGCGGTACGCACCGTATTTTCATCCGGAGGAAATGCTGCCTTCGTTGGAGAATTAGGAGCAGTGGTTTGCGGACGGGATGCAGACGATACGGAAGCCTTACAGATTCTGGTAGATAAGTCTGCGGTCTGCGCCTTAAATACCATGGCAACACCGAGGAAGACTTCCCTTGGAGCATTTGACAGTGCATTGATGCATCTGGTGTATCAGAAGAAATATTCTAAGCAGAAGAACGGTTAGTAATGGGGGAAGAAAAAAGATGAAAGACAAAACAAAATGGAAGGAAACCTTACGGGTGTTAAAATTCGTCGGGTTCTCGATATCGGCAGGGGTGATTGAGATTCTCTCTTTTACCTTGCTGGATCAGTTTACCGGCTGGCGTTATTGGCCGAAGTACCTGATTGCGTTGGTATTATCGGTGCTCTGGAACTTCACGTTAAATCGGAAGTTCACCTTCCAGAGCGCCAACAACGTACCAAAGGCCATGCTGCTGGTAGCACTTTTTTACCTGGTGTTTACACCACTCACAACGGTGCTTGGAGATTTCCTGGCAGAAGGATTGGGATGGAACGAATATCTGGTGACAGGCCTGAATATGGCCTTAAACCTTTCCACCGAATACTTATATGACCGCTTCGTGGTCTTCCGGGGAACCATCGATACCAATGAACGTGCACAGAAACAAACATTATAAAGCGGAAAACAGGAGGTTATCAAATGAAGAATTGTGGAATCAGCAGATGGGATGACCCGAAGGCCATCAATGCACAATTGAAAGCGCTTACATCTCAGCCAATTTGGGAAGTGGATGATGATTACTATCAGAATACGGTATTGAAATACTACGATGATAAGTGCCAGAAATCCCATGCCGTATTTGAAGAGTCCCAGAAGTATATTCCGGGCGGTGTGCAGCACAACCTGGCTTTTAATAAGCCGTTTCCAATGTGTATGGAGAAGGCCAACGGCGCTTATCTGTACGATAAGGATGGCAACAAGTACATCGATTTCTTGCAGGCCGGTGGTCCGACCATCTTAGGCAGCAACTACGAGCCGGTCAGACAGCGTGTGATTGAGCTATTGAATGAGTGTGGACCGGTCACCGGTTTGTTGCATGAATCTGAGATGCTCATTGCAAGAGAGATTAATAAGCACATGCCAAACGTAGAGATGTTCCGTATGCTTGGATCCGGTACCGAGTCCGTTATGGCATCTCTTCGTATTGCTCGTATTGCCACCGGCAAGAAGCACATCATCAAGATTGGTGGCGCATATCATGGATGGTCCGATCAGATGGTATACGGTCTGAAGATTCCGGGCAGCCGTAATCTCTTAGAGTCTCACGGCATTCCTGGCAGCTGCTTTGGCAAGACCGATGAAGTTCGTCCAAACGATTTGAATATGTTAGAGAAGATGTTAAAGCGCAATCGCCTAAGCGGTGGTACTGCAGCAGTTCTCATTGAGCCGGTAGGACCGGAGAGTGGTACCAGACCGGTGGCCCATGATTATAACAAGGGCGTTCGTGAACTTTGCGATAAGTATGGCGCACTCTTAATTTTTGATGAAGTTGTAACCGGATTCCGTGTGGCTCTTTCCGGTGCACAGGGATACTTCGATGTCGTTCCGGATCTGACCATTTTCGGTAAAATCGTTGCCGGTGGATATCCTGCAGCAGGTGGTGTCGGTGGTAAGAAGGAATATGCACAGTTGATGGCTGCAGGTCTTGCAACCGGTAAACACAGAGCGTACGTTGGTGGTACCTTATCTGCTAACCCACTGTCTTGTATCGCAGGTTATGCTGCAATTCAGGAAATCGAGCGTACCAATGCCTGTGAAGTTGCAGGTCAGATGGGTGACCGTCTCTGCGATGGCTTGAAGGAATTGATCGACCGTTACGGATTACCATTTGTTGCATACAACCAGGGCTCCATCGTTCACTTAGAGTGTACTGGAGCAATGAGCTTCGATTTCTCCTCCATGTCCTTTATCAAGTCTGCAACCGGACTCTTGAAGCATAAGGATATGATGTATGTCCGTAAGGATTCCATGGAGCGCATGGGTGCTGCTTACATGGCCAACGGTATTGTTACTTTGGCAGGCAGCCGCCTCTACACATCCCTAGCAGACACACCGGAAATCATCGACGAGGCATTGAACCGCTTCGAAGAAGTATTTAAGCATGTGAAAAAGACCGATAAGGGTCTGTTATAGTTCTCTTTCCATGTAGCTCGGATGTCCTCCCACTCGCAGGGAGGGCATCCTTTTTTTATTCCTTAAGCCCCGTCTTATTGATTGTATCTAAGGCCTGCGGAGCATCAAGGGCATAGCCGCATTGCGGTGCTTCGCACCCTTGACCCTCCGCAAGCCTTAGCTTGTTTGTTGGCACGGGGCTTAAGAGATAATGCTGCGAAGTTGGAGAATTCTTAGTGAAGTGCTTTTGTTTGGGGAGATTCACTAACTTTTTTGGGACTCCGCTGGCTGCGCGGGAGCGTAGAATTAGTGAAACAATCCGATATCGGAAGATTGACTACATATTTTGGGTGGCGGCATCTCATGGGGGACTGGAAAGATTAGTGATGTAGCTAATTTCAAGGTATTTCACTATAAATTGATGCTTTTCAGTATCTGAGCGCTCCTAAGAGGCAAATACTGAAGGTTGAGGTATTGGGGAGGACAAGGTGAGCGCCTAAATCAGTATGCTAGTTGCAAGAGTGAGCAAATACTGAAGAATGATGCGTTCGATGGTAAGGGATGAGTGTGAAAATCAGTATTTGAATGCTCCCAGAGGGAGAATACTGAAATGAGCGACTGCAGGACTCCACGCTTGTGAGTGAAAATCAGTATTCTAGGCGCTAGGGAGAGCAAATACTGATTTTCGATATTTGAAATTGGGTGAGGCGTCTCTGGGATGGAAGC
>JAGDAL010000271.1 GCA_017959525.1 Lachnospiraceae bacterium
ATACATCCCCATCGCACATCGTGCCGTTCGGCAAGTGCAGCTACGACATCTGTTGTTGCGGATTGGCAACGCAAATGAAGCGCATCCATGCTGATAGCATTTGCTACGGCGGCGTCCATGCCGCCTTATGCCAATCCGCTTCACAACATGATTGTCTGCTGCACATAAGCCTCTCTTAAGGATGTGCGAGGGGATGCATAGAGGTATGGATGTAAGGTAAAAAAAGTCGCTGTCCGTTTTTGGACACACATGCGAAGCAAGAAGTGCAAAGAATTGAAAAGACACCAATAATAAAGGTTGAAAAAACCGGTGCTTAGAAAATCATTTCCTGAAGTGTGGTGGAAGGTACGGGGGCACCCCAGCGGCGGCCACAAAGGAGCAGGGCGGGCCAGGAAGAGGGAGGGGCAAAAAAGACCCCGACAAAACGTCGGGGTCGTTAAAGTCTACTGGAAAGAAGCCATGGAATCGGCGATCATGAGTCCGATTTTGCAGATCATGGCGTCGTCGAACTTGCGGATATCTAAGCCGGTTTGCTTCTCGAATTTGTCGATGCGGTAAATCAGTGTGTTACGGTGCACGTAGAGCGCACGGGATGTCTCCGCAATGCTCAGTCCGTTGTCTAAGAAGGCCTGGATGGTGCTGCGGGATTCATGGTCTAACTCTTTGAAATCGAAGTTTGCAAAGTGGTCGCTTAAAAATTCCTGGCAGGCACTCTTCGGAAGTTGGAAGATCAACTTTTCTAAGCCGAGGCGGTGATAGGATAAGACCGTTTCAGAGGCGAAGAACAAGGTTCCGATTTCCAAAGCCAGGTAGGCATGCTGGTAGGATTGCGGCAAGAGTTCCGGATCGTCAATGGTGTGATCGAAGGCCACACGGGCGGAAATCATAGCTTCTGCACCCAGCATGTCCGTGGTGGATGCCACCATGTCGTAGAGTTCCTCTTCAGATGCAGCCGCTTTTAACTGACGAATCAGAGCCACATGGGTCTCGTCCATCTTAATCAGGGAATCCGCTCCCGGAGCAGACATACTGGATAGAATGGATAAGGTTTCCTTGGTGTACGGCTGGCGGAAAGCAATCAAAAAAAGCACCACCGGGGTGCCTTTCTCGACATGAAACCGGTGTAATCCACGAACAATTTCCTCCTTAGGTAACTGCCCAAGGAGGAATTGCTGAAAGAAGAAATTACGATTGTCATCGGAGGGATAGTGATGAAGAAGTTGTTCCAATTTTTCAATCGTCTGTACTTCGTCATTGGTATTCTCTGTGATTTCAAAAGTAATCCCGGTTTCTTTATATAGTTTTTTAAGTAGCGCATCACGCTTCTGTTCGTAATTCATAAGTCATAACCCCCGATAAAACTAGGATAGCTATATCTTAAACAATTCCGATAGAAGCGTCAATGCAGCAGCTTGTGAAGACTAGTTGGTAATAGTTACGCCGGTCTCCTTGTTGAAGAAGTGAGCCTTCTCCATATCAAGAGCGAAGCTAATGGTATCACCGGTCTTAGCGGTTGTACGAGGATCAACGCGGGCAGTAATCTGAGCGCCTGCATAATCGAAGTACAAGAATACTTCAGCACCAAGTAACTCGTATACACGGATGGTAGACTCGATAACGGTGTTAGGAGAAGCATCGATGAACATCTGAGAGTCATGGATGTCTTCCGGACGAATACCAAGTACTACGGTCTTTCCGTCATAACCACCATCGATTAATGCCTTAGTCTTAGAAGCAGGAACAGCGATTTCCTTGTCACCGATAGTAGCGGTTACGTTAGAGCCATTAACCTTGATAGTAGCATCGATGAAGTTCATCTGAGGAGATCCGATGAATCCAGCTACGAACTGGTTGCATGGCTTAGCATATAAGTTCTGAGGAGAGTCGATCTGCTGAACAACACCGTCCTTCATAACTACGATTCTGGTACCAAGTGTCATAGCCTCGGTCTGGTCATGTGTTACGTAGATGATGGTTGCACCAAGTCTGTCATGAAGCTTGGAGATCTCAATTCTCATCTGCACACGCAACTTAGCGTCCAAGTTGGAAAGAGGCTCATCCATAAGGAATACCTTAGGATTACGACCGATTGCACGTCCCATAGCAACACGCTGTCTGTGTCCACCGGAAAGAGCCTTTGGCTTACGCTCAAGTAAGTTCTCAAGATCAAGGATCTTAGCAGCTTCACGAACCTGCTTATCAATCTGATCCTTTGG
>JAGDAL010000026.1 GCA_017959525.1 Lachnospiraceae bacterium
CAAACTGAATCAGCGCAACCACGGTAGCAATCACCAGTGCCAGAGAAAAAGCAATCACCGTCAACGGGATGGTCATGGTCAGTCCGGGAATCAGTATTTTCGTAAAAGAATCTATCAATAATTGTAATAATCGGTCACTCATGTTTTAATCCTTAAAATCCAATTCGATTGTATGCAACATGTTAGCACTGGTCCGGCTTTTTTGCAAGAAAAAAGACCAAAGTTTTAGTCCTTTGGTCTCATATAGAATGCGCCTCGCAACTGTTCCGTTCGAATGACATTCACAAACGCCTTCTCATCGATGTTGTCGATGATCTTCAGCACCTTATTAATTTCTTCTGCATTGATGACGGTATAGAGCATACGACGCGGGGTTCCCTGATAGGTTCCCTGTGCATCCAAGATGGTCGCACCGTGCTTGGTCTTCTTATATAATGCCTTGGCAATCTCGTTCGGAAACTCCGTCACTACGAAAAGCGTGGTCTTCTTGTAATGCATATATCTGGCATTCAAAATCTGGGTGGTAACGAACTGGAAGATGATGGAGTAAAGCGCCTTGTCCCATCCGAAGAGGAAGCCGTCCACCACCAGGATACAACCGTTGAACAAAAGCACATAATTCCAGGCATCAATGTGGAACTTCTCCGATACATAGATGGAGATGAAGTCCGTTCCGCCACTGGTCGCTCCCGCCATGAGGCACAGCATGATGGCCGTACCATTGATCATACCACCGAAGATACTAATCAGAAGAATATCCTGGGTAATCACATAGCTTGGAATCAAGTCCGTCAAAATAGATACCGTTCCGATAGTCACACAGGAAAAGATGGTAAACTTCTTACCAATCTTCCGATAACTTAAAATAATCGGAAACAGATTGGCCAGGATATACACCGGACCGTATGGCATGTTGTAGTTGAAAAAGGTCCGGCTGATGGACTGAATCAACAGCGTCATACCCGCAAAGCCGCCCGGCAATAAGCCACCGGTATGCACAAACGTATTATAGTTAATCGACATCATGACACCGGCGATTACGCATAATACAATTCTTCGACCGTCTGTTTTTACTGTTTGAATCACACTTTACTCCTCCTGTGCTTCCCCAAAAGCACCCAATCATTATAGATTATTCTACTCCCGAGGAAAAGCAAAACAATCATATCGAATTGCTTTTCCCTGTATCGTATATCCGGGTTTCAATCCCGCTAACTGCGGGCCCTTTAACGGACGTTTGATAATCAGTTTTGTCGGTCGCGCCGCAACTGCTGCATTTAGCAATGCATCCTCATCATCGCAAGGGCGTTCCAACCGTTGCAATAGTTGGAATTTCTTCTTGATCAGCCCGCTCTTCTGGCGCTCCGGAAACATGGGATCCAGATAAATCAAATCAATGGGTTCTAACATGTTGGAAATCCCACCAATGCTGTCTCCCGGTACCAGCTCCATGCGCCCTACTATCTCTGCCAGTTCTTCATCCTCCAAGCCTCTGCGCAAACTGTCCGCCAACAGCATCGCAATCACCGGATTATATTCAAAGAGCTTTACCCGAAAGCCGGCTGCAGCCAAGAGGAAAGAATCCTCCCCCATGCCTGCCGTTGCATCCACAGCCAGTGCTCCCTCAGGAAAGTTCTTAGGCTTTACCGCCTTAACAAGCATCTCCTGTGATAACTTCCCGACGCGGGGCAACATGGTACGAAAATCTCCATGCATCTCTAAGCTTCCACTCGACAGTGAAATCCCCTCCGGTGCAATATGCAGTACCAGTTCCCCATCCGGTATCTCGGATGCATGCTCCACACAAGTCAGCGGATACTGAGCTTCTATCGCTGTCACATCTTCTGTTCTTCCATCAAAAAATACGTACATCATCTTTATCTTTCTCACTTCATTCTGTCTTGATTATAGAATGAAAAAGGCGCCACCCGCAAGGAGCAGCTACCTATTTAAGAAAAGTGTAACGACTTCGATGGATTATCTTCTTTCACTTTTATTTTGTGCATTTTTCATGTACGAAAACGTTTGACATCCTATTTTCATTATGCTATTTTATCAAAGTCATCTTCGCGATGACCCACGGGTCATACTTGCGAATGCATGGCAGTAACTAAATAACTGTAGTATGTAACTTTAAGTAGGCATGAACGACACAAAACACAGGGGTGTTTTGTCTGTTTATGTCTTTTTTTATGCATAAACACGGCAAAAACCTCAAATCAAATCTAAGGAGGTTTATTGTGAAAGATAAGATTTTTAGTGTTTTGCAGCGAATTGGACGAAGCTTCATGCTTCCAATCGCACTTCTTCCGGTAGCAGGTTTGCTTCTGGGAATCGGTGGATCATTCACCAATGAAACTATGTTACGTACCTACCACTTGTATGAGGCTATGGGCCCTGGAACCATCTGGAATGGTCTCTTCCTCGTTATGAGTCAGGCAGGTGACATTGTTTTCGGTAACTTGCCGATCATCTTCGCCATGGGCGTTGCAATCGGTATGGCTAACAAAGAGAAGGAAGTTGCTGCTCTTGCAGCTGCTATCGCATTCTTCATCATGCACGCTTCTATCAGCGCTATGATCACCTTGAATGGTGGTGCTGAGAAGTTGTTAAGCGGTGCTGTTGCTTCTGTATGCGGTATTCAGTCCCTTCAGATGGGTGTATTCGGTGGTATCATCGTAGGTCTTGGTGTTGCAGCATTGCACAACAAGTTCTACAAGATTCAGTTGCCACAGGTACTTTCCTTCTTCGGCGGTACTCGTTTCGTGCCTATTATTTCTGCATTAACTTATACCTTTGTTGGTATTTTGATGTACTTCGTATGGCCACCGGTACAGGCTGGTATCTATCACGTAGGTGATTTCGTAATGCAGTCCGGCTATGCTGGAACTTGGGTATACGGTTTGATGGAGCGTTTGTTAATCCCATTCGGTCTTCACCATGTATTCTATCTTCCATTCTGGCAGACCGCTGTAGGTGGTACCATGGAAGTTGCTGGCGTAACAATCGAAGGTGCACAGAACATCTTCTTCGCACAGCTTGCTGATCCTACTGTTGAGCACTTTGCTGTATCCGCTACCCGTTTCATGTCCGGTAAGTTCCCGCTCATGATCTTCGGTCTTCCGGGAGCAGCTCTTGCTATGTATCGTACCGCTCGTCCTGAGAAGCGTAAGGTTGTTGGAGGTCTTCTTCTTTCTGCAGCTTTGACTTCTATGTTGACCGGTATTACTGAGCCAATCGAGTTCACTTTCTTATTCGTAGCTCCGGCTCTTTACTTAATTCACTGTGCTTTCGCTGGTGCTGCTTACATGCTCATGCATATGTGCGGCGTTGGTGTTGGTATGACTTTCTCCGGTGGTTTGATTGATATGTTCCTGTTCGGTGTACTTCAGGGCAATGCAAAGACCAGCTGGGTATGGATTGTAATCGTTGGTATCGGTTACTTTGTTGTTTACTACTTACTCTTCTCCTTCTTAATTAAGAAGTTCAACCTCAAGACTCCTGGTCGTGAAGAGGATGATGAAGAGACCAAGCTCTACACCAGAGCAGATTACAACGCTAAGAACGCAGGTCTTTCTAAGGAAGACGCTGTATCCGATCAGATCATGAAGGGTCTTGGCGGTAAGAAGAACATCACTTCTGTTGACTGCTGCGCAACCAGACTTCGTGTTTCTGTTGATAATGCAGACCTTGTTAACGATGGTATGTTAAAGGCTACCGGAGCTTCCGGAGTTGTTCACAAGGGACAGGGTGTACAGGTCATTTACGGACCACACGTAACCATTATTAAGTCTAATTTGGAAGATTATCTGGAAAAAGTTCCAAATGAGTTGTATATTGCAAATAGTAATACTTCTGCTGAGGCAGAAAACAAAACCGCAGCTGACAAGTCCAACTTAAAGGTTGTTAAGACTGCAGTTGTATACAGCCCGGTAAACGGAAGCTGTGATGATATCTCTGCTACACCTGATGAGGCTTTCGCTAGCCGCATGATGGGTGACGGAGCTGTTGTAACTCCTGAGACGGACACCGTTTATGCTCCTGCAGACGGAGAAGTTACTTTCGTATTCGATACCAAGCATGCCATTGGTTTCACTACTGATGACGGTGTAAATCTTTTGATTCACGTTGGTATTGATACTGTTAAGCTTGGCGGACAGGGATTTGACGTTCTTGTTTCCAACGGCCAGAAGGTAAAGAAGGGTGAGGCTCTTATGAAGCTTGATCTTGATTACCTGAAGGCAAATGCACCTTCTATCGCATCCCCGGTACTTTGCACCGATATGGATGAAGACAAGACCAATATTCGCTTGGTAAAAGCCGGAAACATTCAGGCCGGCGAGCCATTATTTGAGGTAGAATTTTTAGCATAAGCCTCTTTGGAGTGGATGATTATGTACAAAATTAAAAAAGTTTTAAATCATAATTCGGTGATTGCAGTTGATACCGATGCTTTGGTTGAATACTTGATCATGGGAAAGGGCGTAGGCTTCGGAATGAAGCCTACCCAGGAGCTTCTTGTAACTCCTGAGTGCCGTATCTTCTCTCTGGCAGAGTCATCCGAACGAGGCAACGCGAAAGAGATTGTGAAGCATGTCGACCCGGTTTTCCTCGAAATCGCGGAAGCCGTGCTCGAGCATGCGGATCAGTCTTTTGATTCTGTAGATCATAATATTGTTTTCCCTATGGCAGATCATCTTGAGTATGCTGCTAAGAGAATTGCAGGTCAGGAGCAAATCTCCAATCCCCTGCTAAACGATATTAAGATATTGTTCCATGCGGAATATAAAACCGCTGAGATTGTCAGACCTTTGCTCAAAGACAAATTAAATCTCGACATCTCCGATGACGAAATCGGCTATGTTGCATTGCATATACATTCTGCAACTTCCTTGGACAAATTGTCACAATCCATCGAGACTGCTCAGGCAGTTCGAAATTGTATCTCCCAAATCGAGGAAATCACGCAGAAGACCATATCTGTCGAATCTCTCTCATACAATCGTATGATGAATCATATTCGCTATATGGTAGCCCGCATTCAAAAATCTGAGCCCCTTAAAGTAGATATGAATGATTATGTATTAACAGCTTTTCCACAATCCTTTGCGATTGCCAAGTCCATCTGCGAGGAACTTAGCAAAAGCATCGGATCCCCTTTTGACCAAATGGAAATCGGCTATCTTGCAATGCATATCGAACGTGTGAAGGCAGATGTTATGGACAACTAAAAAGAAGAGGACGCCCCGTCCTCTTCTTTTTTATTCCTCTTTTATAGAATTTCTTTATACAATCTCAATGAAGCGATCCCGAATGCTGGAGAAGCTCTCATCTACCAATCCGAAATCCTTCTGTTTGTAATTCCACAATGCATGTCCGATACCGTGATGTGCAAATACTGCATGGATGTCCTTCATCCAACGCAGGCGGTCTTCCGGATCTGCCTGATCGATAACACCATACTCTCCGCAATAGAGATATGCGTTGTCACGCTCTGCCTTGGCAATGGCCGGAGCAAAGATATCCTCGAAGAATCCCTCTCCAATCTCACTGATGCCTTCCTGATATACGGCACCCGCCAAATCTGCAGTCAACTCCTTGCCTGCTGCACGGTACTCTTCCAAAGTCTTCGGATAACCGATGCGATAATCTAACGGCATACCCTCTACCCAATATGCGCCCTGATGAGAGAAAATCATCGGCTCATAGCAATGGAAGTTGTAAACCACCTTCTCATCCACCGGAATATCCAAAAGCGGAACGCTCTTCACGTTGTTATAGCAAACACCGCCGATAACTAAGATGTGATTCGGACAAATCTCACGAACGATTCGGATATACTCGGATGCTACCTTGTTCCATGCATCCGCTACCTGCTCCAATACGACCTCATTTAGGGGCTCAAAAGCCACCTGGGTAGGATAATCCCGA
>JAGDAL010000272.1 GCA_017959525.1 Lachnospiraceae bacterium
AAAAAAGATTATGTTTCATCACGTAAGCTATTTGCGTTTCTTATAGGAACGGTGCTCTATTGCGGTATTTTCGGAGTGATTGTTGCAGCGTTGTTTTTCACTGTGATTAAGAACATCGATCGTATCACCTTACTTTTAATTTTACTGGTAGGTCTTATAGGATATCTTCTATTCATTTACCTATATTTATTAATTGTGCAGCGAAGAGCATCGCGTAGATTTAAGCGTGAGAGCCGCAAGTTGGAGGGCTATCGTCGCGCATGGGACTTGTTGGAGAGTCTGTATGAGCGTGAGGAGCAGGAGAAGGCTCCGAAGATGGCAAATGCGGAAACAGAAGTTGGGGAACAGATAGAAAACGAAGAGACGTTGGGGAATTAAGCATGAATTTTTTTATTTCAATGAGAGATCAGGTCCGTACCTTCTTAGGTACATATGAGACCATTGTAGAGAAAGTCTGGAACGGACTGACCACCTTAATTTCACTGCTTATTATGAATCAGCAGTTCGGTTATGCGCCGGTTTTGAAGAGCACATGGATTGTTTTGGCAATCTCCGTCTTGTGTTCCTTCGTTCCGATGAATGCCATTGCATTGATTTTGACGTTGTGCCTGATGATTCATCTGGCTTATTTGTCTTTGCAGGTTGCATTGGTGACCGGCATCATGCTGTTGCTTTCTTATATTTTGTGCAGAACCTATGAGGCGAAGCAGATGTATCACTTGGTAGGAATTCCGCTTTTTTACCAGATTCACGCGCCATTTATCCTTCCGATGGAGGCAGCACTTCTGGGGAATTCTTCTGAGATTACCGTAGTCATCTGCGGTTCCGTACTGTCTTTCTTCCTGCGTCAGGTACTAGACGGTGCAACAGCCATTACCGACGGTACTATGAATGTGCTGGATTTGATTCAGGGTAATGTGTTTGCGAACCAGATCTTCTATGTGTACATGTTTGCAATGGTTACCATGTTTTTGGTAATTTCACAGATTCGTATTCATGCCATTCGTTATGCATGGATTCTGTCTGTTGTATATGGTGTCCTGGTGGAATTCGTTATTATGATTGCCGGCTATCTGTTGTTCGGTGTCAAGGATCGTATTCCTACCTTAATTATCAGCAACCTCATTGTGTTGGTTGTTGGAATTATAACGAATTATCTTTTCCAGGATTTGGACTATGCAAGAATTGAGAAGTTGCAGTTCGAGGATGACGATTACAATTACTACGTAACCGCGATTCCGAAGATCCAGTTGACTGAGAAGACCATTGAGGTCAAGCGTATTACCGATGAGGAGGCTTCGGAAGAACAGCGGAAGAAGCGTCGTCGTCGTTTGGAACAATAAAGAGGAAAGGGTGTAACACGCGTGGAAGAATTCCAAAACATACTGGGCGATTTTTTTAGCGAAGTATTTGGCGTGGCAGTTCCGACGGTTCGATTTACGGACATTTTGGAAGTGCTGATAATTGCATATTTTATCTATAAGATTTTGGTGTGGATTAAGAACACCAGAGCATGGATGCTCTTCCGCGGTATTCTGGTGGTCATGGCCTTCTTCATGTTGGCATGGTACTTCCAGATGAACACCATTCTGTGGTTGGGTGAGAAGTTGCTCTCCGCCGGAATGATCGCATTGATCGTTGTATTCCAGCCGGAGCTTCGACATGCACTGGAGTCCTTGGGACGACGGAGCTTCTCCCAGATCCTCGCAGCCTTCAATCAGGGACGCGGAGCTTCCTATCGCTTCGACGATCGTACCTTGAATGATTTGGTGAAGGCTTGCTACGAGATGGGCGCAGTGAAGACCGGAGCCCTCATCGCAGTGGAGAAGGAAGTCCAGTTGGGCGAGTACGAGCGTACCGGTATTCCGGTGGATGCGGTACTGACCAGACAGTTATTAATCAATATTTTTGAGAAAAATACACCGCTTCACGACGGAGCGATTATTGTACGAGGCGATCGCGTGGTTTCCGCCACCTGTTATCTACCTCTGACGGACAATTTGGAATTATCCAAGGATCTTGGAACCAGACATCGTGCGGCAGTGGGACTCTCCGAAGTCTCTGACGCCATTGTCATTGTGGTTTCCGAAGAGACCGGTAAGGTCTCCGTTGCCAATGACAGTCAGCTGACCAGAGATGTATCTCCGGATCAGTTAACCGAGATTCTTAAGAGTATGCAGCAGAACGACGTTGCCGGCAAGGATGAAAAGAGAGGCATCGGATTCTTCGAAAGGAGGTCCCGCCATGAAGAGGATTAAGGATATCTTTACAAATAATTTGGGACTGAAGCTCTTGGCGTTGGTATTCTCGATAGCCTTGTGGATCATCGTTGTGAATGTGGACGATCCGTCCCAGTCCAAGAATTTTACGGCAACGGTGCAGGTCATCAATGCCGAAGTCCTAAGTAATCAAGGTAAGTATTACAACATCGACGGTGAGAACACCGTTACCTTCCGTGTCACAGCGAAGCGCTCCGTCATCGAGCGATTGTCCAGTTCGGACTTCACTGCGACTGCGGATATGAACTTATTGGAGAACGACAGTCAGATTCCGATTGAGATTACCGCAACCAGATACAGCGGCTCCGTATCCATTACGAACCGTACCAAGTATCTAAACATCGAGGTTGGAGAACTGCGGTCCGCGAAGTTTATTATTTCCGGACGTACCACCGGTGAGCCGGCAGCAGGCTCTGCCGTTGACAAGATTAGCGTCACACCGAACGTGGTGAATGTCGAGGGACCGGATGAAATCGTCTCCACCATTGATCGCGTGGTTGCGACCTGTGATGTGGATGGTATGAATTCCAACATTACAGAGAATGTGGTTCCAGCATTCTATGACTCCGACGGTAATGTTGTAGATACAACGAAGTTAGAGTTGAGTGTTTCCACGGTTGAGGTTTCCGTGAATATGACCTCCACCAAGTCCGTGGCCATTGATATTGCATCCGTAGATTCCCTGCCGAAGGGATTGCAGATTGACGGAGTTACCGTTGAACCGGGTTCCGTAGATATCAAGGGTGATGCATCGGTACTGAACGGAATCACGAAGATCACCATTCCGGCAGATGTATTCGATCTGTCCGGTGAGACAGAAGGAATTACCACAACGGTAGATATTTCACAGTACCTACCGGAAGGTGTTACATTATTAGATGGCGCACAGGCCCAGGTAACCGTTACCATCAAGTTGGCAGCATCTGTTACCAAGACCTTCAGTGTGTCGACGGATAACATCGTAATTAACGGTGTGGCCGACGGTTTGAATGCCAAGTTCCGCGAGCCGACGATTTCCGTTACGGTTTCCGGAACCGAGAGTTCACTTGCAGAGCTGTCTGCAAACTTAATTACCGGCTATGTGGATGCAGAAGGATTGAAGGCCGGAGAGCACAATGTTCCGATTACCTTCAATCTGGACGAGCAGTATCGTGCGACAACAGAAGTGGTTGTACTTCTGATTGAGAAGCCGGGAGCTGCTTCGGAGAACCAGTCCGGGGAAGAGACCACACAGACAGACAACAAGAATACCAAACCGACGGAATCCAATAACAATAACTCAACAGAGTCAAATTAAGCAGTAGGAGACTTGCGATGGTTAGCCAAACAGTAAAAGTAAATAATCCAACCGGATTGCATTTGCGTCCGGCGGGAATGTTCTGCCAAGAGGCTATGCGGTTCAAATCTCACATCGTTTTTCGTTATCGCGAGACGGGAGAAGCCAATGCGAAGAGTGTGTTAAGCATTCTCGGTGCATGCATTCGCCCGGAGGACGAGATTGAGATTATCTGCGACGGTGCCGATGAGAAGGAAGCCCTTCAGGCATTGGTAGCCTTGGTAGAGAGTGGCTTCGGAGAAGCCTAAGGAAAAGGAAAGAAAAGGAAAAGAAAGAGGAAAAGGATTATGAACTATCAGAGATACCGTAGGAATCCGGTGGTCAATTTTCCGGAGAGGGAATGGCCAAACAAGGAAATCGAAAAAGCACCGATTTGGTGTAGCGTAGATTTACGTGACGGCAATCAGGCATTGATTGAGCCCATGAACGTAGACGAGAAGATGGAGATGTTTGATCTCCTTCTGAAGCTGGGATTCAAGGAAATCGAAATCGGATTTCCGGCAGCCAGCCAGATTGAGTTCGATTTCTTGCGTCGCCTGGTAGCGGAGCATAAAATCCCGGATGATGTGAAGGTGCAGGTATTGTCTCAGTGCCGTCAGGAACTGATTGATCGAACCTTTGAAGCAATTCAGGGCATCAAGAACGTGGTATTTCACATTTACAATTCCACATCTACCTTACAGCGCGATGTGGTATTCAAGATGAATGAGGATGAGATTGTACAGACTGCCATTGACGGAACCCGTATGGTCAAAGAAGGCCTGAAGAAGTACGACGGCAACTTACAGTTAGAGTATTCCCCGGAGTCTTTCTCCGGAACCGAGGTAGAGTTCTCTGCCCGGATTTGTAACGCAGTTGCGAAGGAATGGAATCACGCCACCGAAGCACCAATCATTTTCAATCTGCCGAATACGGTGGAGATGAATACACCGAATGTGTATGCGGATCAGATTGAGTGGGTGGCAAAACATATCGAAGACAGAGAGCATTGCATTATCAGCATTCACCCACATAACGACCGTGGTTGCGGTGTAGCTGCAACGGAGCTGGCACTTCTGGCCGGAGCGGATCGTGTGGAGGGAACCTTGCTTGGTAACGGTGAGCGTACCGGTAACGTAGACATCTTAACGGTGGCTTACAACATGTTCTCCCAGGGCATTGACCCACAGCTTCACATCGAGAACATCAACGAAATCACGGAAGTGTTCGAGCGTTGTTGCAAGATGGAAGTGGATATGCGTCATCCATATGCAGGCAAGCTGGTATTTACCGCATTCTCCGGTTCCCATCAGGACGCCATCAACAAGGGTGTCGCTGCTATGGCAGAGCGGAACAGCGAGATTTGGGCAGTACCGTATTTGCCGATTGATCCGGCAGATATCGGCCGCAAGTACGAGCCGGTGGTTCGTATCAACAGCCAGTCCGGCAAGGGCGGCGTTGCTTTTGTTATGGATACGGTATATGGCTACAAGTTGCCGAAGCGCATGCAGCGTGAGTTCGCCGATGTGATTCAGCGGATTTCCGAGCGGGAAGGCGGCGAAGTACAGCCACAGACCATTATGGATGCCTTCAAGAAGGAATACCTTGATTTGAAGGACCCATTTGAGTTAGTATTTGTGGATATTGATGATAATACGGGCAACGATGATACACACGTTGCACTGGATTTCAAATACAACGGCAAGGAGTACCACTCCGAGGCTGACGGTAACGGACCGATTGATGCGGTGAAGATTGCAATCCGTCAGTGTATTCCGGAGGTCGACTTCAAGGTATGCGATTATTCCGAGCATGCGTTGAGTACCGGTTCTCATGCCAAGGCAGCAGCATACATTGAGATGGAGGATGCCCGCAACGGTAACACCACCTTTGGTGTGGGCTTAAGTTCCAATATTACCCGCGCATCTATCCGTGGTATGTTCTCTGCAATCAATCGCTTAGCAAAGCGAGCAAGAGATTATGTGTAGGAGATTAACTTTAGAACAATGAAAAAAATCTTAATTACCGGATGTAATGGTCAATTGGGAAGGGCAATTCAAAAAGAATACGGGGATACGGTGACTTTTATCCGTACGGATATGGTAGCCTCTGATGGGGTGGAAGCCTTAGATATCACCGATTTGGAAGCAATCCGTGAGATTGCAAACCGTACCAAGCCGGATGGCATCATCAATTGTGCCGCATACACCAATGTGGATGGATGCGAGAACAATGAAGAGGTTGCTTATGCAGCCAATGCCATCGGACCGAAGAATCTGGCGATTGTTGCCAAAGAGATTGGAGCAAAGCTGTTCCACATCTCTACGGATTATGTATTTAACGGCAAGGGCACTCGCCCGTATGTAGAATCGGATCTTCCGGATCCGGTCAGCGCCTATGGACGCACCAAGGCAGCCGGCGAGAAGTTCGTACAGGAGGAATGCGATACCTATTTCATTCTTCGTACCGCATGGCTCTATGGCGAAGGCAAGAACTTTGTCAAAACCATGTTATCCCTGGCCGAGACCCATTCCGAGATTAGTGTGGTATGTGACCAGCTTGGTTCCCCTACCAGTGCGGTAGAGCTTGCGAAGATGATTCATTATCTTGGCGAGACGGATGCTTACGGCATCTACCATGCAACCTGTGAGGGTGATACCAATTGGGCAGACTTCGCAGAAGAGATTTTTAAGCGCATGGGCAAGAACGTTACCGTTCACCATGTGACCAGCGAAGAGTACGCAGCCATGAACCCGGCCAGCGCCAATCGCCCAAAATATTCCATTCTTGATAATCAGAAGCTTCACCAGTTATCCGCTGAATTCCAAATGGCGAACTGGTCAGATGCTTTAGACGTATATCTGGATACATTACGATAATTCATTGGAGGAGATTATGAGAACCTATTTAGTAACCGGAGGAGCCGGATTTATCGGCAGCAATTACATTCATTACATGTTCCGCAAGTATGATAACGAGATTCGTATCATCAACGTGGACAAGCTGACCTATGCCGGCAACCTTGAGAATCTGAAGGATGTGGAGAACCGTGAGAACTACACCTTCGTACGCGCAGACATCTGTGATAAGGAAGCAATCGCTAAGATTTTCGCAGAGAATGACATTGACCGCGTGGTACACTTCGCAGCAGAGTCTCACGTAGACCGTTCCATTAAGAATCCGGAAGTCTTCGTACAGACCAACGTACTCGGTACCGCTGTAATGCTGAACTGTGCCAAGGCAGCATGGGAGCTTCCAGACGGAACCTTCAAGGAAGGCAAGAAGTTCCTTCATGTATCTACCGACGAGGTATACGGTTCCTTAGATGATGACCCAAACGCATTCTTCTATGAGACCACACCATACGATCCACATAGCCCATATTCCGCTTCTAAGGCCAGCAGTGATTTCCTGGTAAAGGCATATATTGATACCTATCATTTCCCTGCCAACATTACCAACTGCTCTAACAACTACGGACCTTACCAGTTCCCGGAGAAGTTGATTCCACTGATTATCAACAACGCACTCCAGGGCAAGAAGCTTCCGGTATACGGCGATGGTAAGAACGTTCGTGACTGGTTATATGTAGATGACCATGCTAAGGGAATCGATATGGTACAGGAGACCGGTAAGCTGGGCGAGACCTACAACATCGGTGGACACAACGAGCGTCAGAATATCCAGATCATTCATATCATCTTGGATACCTTATTGGAGATGCTTCCGGAAAATGATCCACGTCGTGCCAA
>JAGDAL010000273.1 GCA_017959525.1 Lachnospiraceae bacterium
CCCAGGAGTTTAGTATGACACCTGCATTCAAGGCCAGAATCATCACCATGGCTACCACTAATTTAGCCCCTGAGGATATTCCCAGTACAAATGGACCTGCCAGAGGATTATTAAAAAAGGTCTGCAATAAAAAACCTGCCACAGACAAAGCTCCGCCCAGAATCAGCGCAGCCAAAAGCCTTGGCAGGCGAATATCCATAAGAATCCGATGTGCCGCCTCCGAGCGAAAATCCACATGGACGCTACCCAATAGAAGGTTCAGAAGGCAAAGTGCCACCAGTGCAATCACCAGCAGCACAAACACCACCGCATATCTGCTCTTATTGTAATTGGTATAAGTAGGTAAATGTGCCATCCGCATCATCCTCGTCTTTGATTACATGATAAAAATCCAAAATCATATCACAGGTGCCGCTAACCTGCTGGAACATATCTCCATCTGCGCAGTACACCTTATGGTTTTTCACCGCACGAAAATCCTCTAATAACGGCTGTGTTGCAAGCAGTTCCTCTAAGGACTGTGGCACGCCGTTAATGGAACCGTTATAGATCAAAATGTCCGCATCCTTGGCATATGCATAGAAGGCTTCCATCTGCATGGTCATGCTGGTGGAATTATCCTCCGTATCTCCCACCTTCGGAAAAGCATAGGTACCGCCGGCCATACGAATCATCTTGGAAATATAGTCTCCCGGTTTGCGCACATTCACGCCGCCGTTGGCGTTCAAATAAAAATACACCACCTTCGGTCCGTCTTCAGCTGCTTCCTTCGGAAGAGTCTTTTGCAAGCGGGCCACTTCTCCGTCAAAATAGGCCTCTGCCGCTTCTCTTTTATCTAAAAGTACGCCGTAAAGCTTCACCCATTCCAAACGTCCTAAGGGTTCTTCCTCGTAACTGCTACGTTCCACTAATGTTGGAATTCCAACTTTTTCCATGGTCTCCTTCACTTCCGGTGTGTGGTAAATCATGGTATTCTCAATGGCCAACGTACAGCCGTCTTCAATCAAGTATTCATAGTCCGGATTGGAATATTTGCCGGCATAGATAATCTCTTCCGAACGTACCAAATCCGCAATCTCCGGGATGGACCAATCTTCGGCCTTGGTTCCCGTCATAGATACCGCATCCAATCCATCCAACACACGGAAGAGGTCCATGGTGGAAGAAGACGCGTTATAGATGTGGTTTAATGGTTGCTGTAACACCACGATATCACTTGGCAAATCATCAGGAAGCGCTGCATGTTCCCCTACCACAAGGAATCGTCCGCTCTCCGGAATGGTAACAAGGCTATAGTCTTCACCATAGTCTTCCACTTCAAATCCTGTGGCATAAGATAATGTAAGGTTTCCTGATGGTTCCAATGAATTCCAGGAAATCCCGGAAGGTTCTGCCACTGTATTCGTATTCTGCTGTTTGCATCCTGCAAGGCAAAGAATTGTCAGTGCCAGAACACATCCAAGTATTCCTGATTTTTTCATAAACTACTGAATCTCCTTGATGCTATCACCGTCCACAGTAATATGATATGCAATCTCGTGTGGGGTGCTCATTGCGGTGGTATCCGCAGCTACCGGCATACGATAGCTGAAGGCTTCTACCGGAATATCGAACTGAGAATTACCGCCGGTGTTGACCGGAAGATACTTCTCGCCGCCCACAATCATGTAATCATAATTCGGGCTGCTCCATACCACAGACAAGGTGGCCTTGCCGTCTGCAACCCATAGATATGCCGGGCTGTCGATGGTTGCCCGTCCGCTACCACCGGTTAAGGTTACATCCACTAAGTACTCGCCGTCTGCAATTCCCAAGGACTCAATTGTCTCATAGGCTCCTTCGGCAAAAGCTTCCAACGGAAGGGAATCTGCACGGAAGCAAAGCTTTCGCTCATACCATTTTTCCTTCTTCTTACTAAAAGCCGCACAATCAATGGCACTATCCAAAGATGCTACCGGAACGGTAAAATGATGTGCCCCGTCGGAATCCTCTTCAAATGGGATGTAATCTGCTTCTGCTGCAGCAACGGCTTCCTCTCCGGTTCCCATGTATAAATACAGGTATCCGGTGCCGCCCATGGTCATATCACAGGTCATCTTGCCGTCCGCTACAGTCAAGGTCGCTGCTTCAATGCGGAACATTTCAGAGCTGGATGCCACTTCGATGTCATAGGTTCCGTCTACCAACAGATCTGTCGTAATCGGCACCATGCCGTCTTCTACCACTTCCACTGCTTCCACGGTTTCGGATCCGCTAGCAATTTTGTCGGAGTTATCTTCTACCGGAGCAGTTTCTGTCTCGGTACTTTCCTGTACTTCCTGTGGTGCTTCCTGCTCCTTGGCTCCACATCCGCCCAAAAGGGTGGCAGCCACTAAAACTGTGGCTAACCATCCGTATAACATTCTGTTTTTCATGTACTACTTATTCCTCAATTACTGCTTTTGCATGCTCTACATAAATCTGCTGAATGGTCTCATTCTCACCAAGTCCACGAAGCAGGCACTCTACCTTGTAACCAGCCTTCTCGAATGCGGACTTCCAGCTATCATCCTCATCACCGGCCATATCGTTGTTTGCATGATCACCTGCAACAACCATCATCGGCTCTAAGATGACACGCTCATAGTCACCGGCCTGAACCAATGCCAATACGTCATCCAAAGAAGGAGTTGCTTCTACGGTTCCTACATAGTAGTTCTCATATCCGTCCTTAGTGAAAAGCTCCTGCATCTTTGCATATACGGCATTGGAATCTGCCTCAGTACCATGTCCCATGAATACGATTGCTGTCTTGCCATCATCGTAATCCTTGGTCCAATCAACCAATGCCTGCTCTACTGCCGCAAAATCATCATCGGAAGTTAACAAAGGTGCTCCGATTTTTACGGACTCAAATGCATCTGCATACTGAGCAACTGCATCGGAAAGCTCGGTGTACTCAATACCGTTCATCAAATGGGTCGGCTGAATCACAAGCTCTTTTACCCCGTTATCTACGGCACGCTGTAAGCCGGCATCCAAATCGTCAATCAATACGCCGTCACGCTTCTGTACGTGATCGATAATGATATTGGAAGTAAAAGCACGACGTACGGAATACTCCGGATATGCCTCTTCCAAAGCGCTCTCAATTGCGCCGATGGTCAAACGTCTGCTGTCGTTGAAGCTGGTTCCGAAGCTGACAACCAAAAGCTCTTTCTCACCAATCTCATCCTGGTTACGGATGTTATCTAAGGAAGCATCTCCTGTAGTGTAATCTTCCTCATCCTCTTCTTCTGTTGCTGCCACTTCTTCGGTCTCCTCTTCATTCTGAAGCTGTTCGGTAGAAATCTCTTCCTTCTTGTCACCGCAACCGGTCATCATGGTCATACCAAGTGCTGCTACGGTCAACATTGCTACGAATCTTTTCTTCATCTTCGTTCCTTTCCGCGAATTCGCTTATGTTTATATTTTTATAAACCAAACCCGCGGCAAGACCACACAATAAAAAATCCCACTGCGAAAAAAGGACGCAATGGGGCATTTGTGTCAGTACAACCAATGCCTCGTGGTTTGGATTATAATCCGGTACCATTCAAGTCGGCAGGTTTCCTGGCTTATGCCTCATCGCGTCCAATTGTCTTCCCAAAATTGCTTTCAGTGACTGTAGATTCTACGTAATTGGAGCTTAGCAAATACAGTGACGAGATCGTGCAGGAGTCGCACCTGCTTCCCTTTTACCTGCTGTCTGTGGGCGTCCACGCAGCAGCACCGACTTGTGTCCTATGTAATTCGTAAGCATTCTAACAAGGATGCTTATAAAATGCAAATATCCCCAAATACTCTAGTCTTAGTTTGCGCCCCACTTATAGAAAAATGCATGATCACCGATGACGGTGTATCCGGTGATTCCAAAATGATCTGCCCAATCCGGTGTCATAAAGAACAACCAATCTCCGGATCGCTGTCCGTTAATGACCGCCTGTGCAGCTTGCTTACAGGACTCATTCGGTCCCCTCGCC